>JAEZMI010000119.1 GCA_023414975.1 Pseudomonadota bacterium
ATTCCTGCCTCTCCATCACGCACATTCGGGTGATGGATGACCCATGCAATCCGCGCCGAAGCGCGGGGCGACCCGCGCTGGACGCCCCGCCCGCACCTCTCAAGCCTTTGAACTGTGAAGCAACGACGTCGCGCGTTATGCGACCGCCTCACTCAAACGGCGACTTAAGGTTCTTGAACGTAGCAACGCCGCCGGCGACTCCATCAAGCGCGTCGTCGGACAGTTCATTCGGGAGCCCGGGAATCGTAGCCTTGGCAGGCGGGAACTTGGCTGTCGGGGTTTTGGCAGGCGAGGTCTTGGCGGCATCCAAGGCGGATTGAGTTTCTTCCACCTGCGGCGTTTGTCTTTGATCGCCCATGGCCGTACTTCCTAGTCAATTTCAATAGCAAACGTTAGCATCAAACCCTGCCCTGCCGCTACAGCACGTGTTAGGCGCCCTGCGGCTGCACGCCGCGCAACGGCGCAAGGCGTCGTCGCTAGGCTCTGAATTTCTAGGTTGCGGTCTAAAACGGTATGCGGATTCACGGCTTCCGAACGGAGCCTGAAGACGACGGCCAATTCGACCGCCGCTTCCAAATGAGCTGCAGGCATGCCGGAACGATGAGCCCGGATGTGCTGCTCCGTGCGCGGCCTGAACGCGGGCAGCGCTCTCTTTGGCGATCAAGTGCAATTCCAGAAGACCGCCCCGGAGAGCTGGCCAAGTATCAACCCTTGCTGCAGCTTTGCTCAGGAGATGCCCCGATCGCGCGTTCGGCCGCCTCCCCGCGAGACCGTTAATTGCCCTTAACCTCAAGGGAGAAAATAATCCAATTTTGTCCGAGCCGGCGACTTAATCGCCAATTTAGGTCAGCAACACTGATTGAACAAGCTTGGCCAAAGCTTCCCACTTCATTGTCGGGCGCCCGCCCCTGTCAGAGGTCGCGCAGACCCGCCATCCGCACCGCGACATGCGAATTCATGAGGAACCCAGCCTGTGCCCGAGAACGACCCGTCTCCTTCGACTCTGCACGATGTTCCGATCGGAATCGCCGCGAGCGGCACGCGGCGTGAATTCGACAGCATGGGCGATGTCATGGTGCCTGCCGACCGCTACTGGGGCGCGCAGACCGAACGGTCGCTGCACCATTTCAACATCGGCGGAGACCGGATGCCTAAGGCTGTCTACCACGCCTATGGCTATGTGAAGAAAGCCTGTGCACTGGTGAATGCTGCGGCGGGCCGCCTGCCCGCGTGGAAATGCGAGGCCATTGCGCGTGCCGCCGACGAAACCATCGCCGGCCAGCTCGACGATCATTACCCTCTCTTCGTATGGCAGACGGGTTCCGGCACCCAGTCCAACATGAACGTCAACGAGGTGATCTCCAACCGGGCCATCCAGTTGCTCGGCGGCGAACTTGGCTCCCAGCATCCCGTCGGGCCCAATGACGATGTGAATATGGGCCAATCGTCGAACGACACCTTCCCAACGGCCATGCACATCGCCTCAGTCGACGCCATCGACGCCCTTCTGCTGCCGGAGGTGGAAAAGCTCGCGGCCACCATCGAGCGTAAGGCGGATGGCTGGATGGACGTGGTGAAGATCGGCCGCACCCATCTGGAAGACGCGGTGCCCCTCACCGTCGGTCAGGAATGGCACGGCTGGGCCGGCCAGATTCGCGCCGCCATGGCCGCAATCGCGGAGAGCCGCGGCGGTCTTTACGAACTCGCCGTGGGTGGTACCGCCGTCGGGACGGGGCTGAACGCGCCAAAGGGCTTTTCCGTCGACGTCGCGGCGAAGATCGCCGAGCTCACCGGCAAACCCTTCGTGACGGCGCCGAACAAATTCGCCGCTCAGGGTTCGCTCGACGCGATGGTGCGGGCCCATGCGGGCCTTCGCGGCCTTGCCGTGGCCCTGATGAAGATCGCCAACGACATGCGCTGGCTCGCCTCGGGCCCGCGCTGTGGCTTTGCCGAACTCATCCTGCCGTCAAACGAGCCGGGCTCCTCCATCATGCCCGGCAAGGTGAACCCGACGCAGTGCGAGGCGATCGTCATGATTGCCATCCAGGTGCTGGGCAACGACACGGCCGTCGCCATGGCCGGCAGCCAGGGCAATTTCGAACTAAATGCCATGCGGCCCGTCATCATCAACAACTTCCTCCACTCGGCCCGCATCCTCGCCGATGGCTGCGCGAAATTCCGAGAGTTCTCCGTGGAGGGCACGGAGCTCAACACCGGAAAGATCCAGCAATATGTTGATGGAAGCGTGATGCTCGTCACGGCGCTGTCGCCCGTTATTGGCTATCAGAACGCCGCCCACATCGCGGAGAAGGCGATAGCCGACGGGACAACCCTGCGGGAGGCTGCGCTTGCCTCCGGCAAGGTGGATGCCGCGCTTTTCGACGCCACGATCAAACCCCTCGACATGGTCGGCAACGGCCTCGCCGGTGCTTGACATAACAGGAGACCAACAATGATCCGATGCGTCAGGATATGGACCGGCGAGGACGGGAATTCGCTTTTCGAGGAGGGCACTATCGCCCTCACCGAAGGCGAGCGCGGTGACTTCATCGGCAAGGCGGCGGCGGCAAGAAACATCTCTTTCCGCGAGACGGCGTCCGGCGGCTCCTTCGAGTGGCACAAGGATCCGGTGCCGCGTTACGTGCTCACCCTTTCCGGCACGCTGGAGTTCGAGACCAAGTCCGGCGCCACCTTCACCATCCGGCCCGGCGACGTCCTCATCGCGCAGGACAATACGGGCAGCGGCCATAAATGGCGGCTGATCGGCACCGACCCATGGCGCCGCGCCTATGTCGTCTATGAGGAAGGCACCGACCTCGGCTTCATCCCTTCACCCAAAGCAAGCTGAGAGCGAGCTGCGATATGCCGATCCAGACCATTGACCGTCCCGACGTCGTGCTTATCGGCGCCGGCATCATGAGCGCCACGCTCGGCACGGTGCTCAAGGAATTGCAGCCCTCGCTCTCCGTCGTGATGTTCGAGACGCTAAAGGACTGCGGACAGGAAAGCTCGCAGGCCTGGAACAATGCGGGCACCGGGCATGCCGCCAATTGCGAGCTGAACTATACGCCGCAGCGGGCCGATGGCAGCGTCGACATTTCCAAGGCGCTGGAGGTGAACACCGAGTTCGACATTTCCCGCCAGCTCTGGACTCATCTGGTACGCAAGGGCGCCATTCCCGACCCGCGCGCCTTCATCCACCCCTGCCCGCATATGAGCTTCGTCTGGGGAGAGGCCAACGTCGCTTTTCTGCGCGCACGCTTCAAGGAAATGTCGGCGCATCACTGCTATCACGGCATGGAGTACAGCGAGGATCCGGCCAAGATCGCGGAATGGGCGCCGCTCATCATCGAAGGCCGCGGCAAGGATGAGCCCATCGCCGCCACGCGGATCATCACCGGCACCGATGTCGATTACGGCTCGCTGACGCATCTTCTTGTCGGCCAGCTCAGCGCCCAGACGGGCTTCGCGGTGCATTACAACCGCAAGGTCGTCGGGTTGGACCGAGAGACCGATGGACGCTGGCGGGTCACGGTCGAGGACACGTACGACGGGAGCCGCGACAGTGTTTCCGCCAAATTCGTCTTCATCGGCGCGGGCGGTGCTTCCATCGACCTTCTGCAGATGTCCGGCATTCCGGAAGGCAAGGGCTATGGCGGCTTCCCCGTCAGCGGCATCTGGCTGCGCTGCGATGTCGACGCGGTGAGCGAGCGCCACGAAGCGAAGGTCTATGGCAAGGCCGCAACCGGTTCGCCACCCATGTCGGTGCCGCATCTCGACACGCGCGTGGTCGGCGGCAAGAAGTCGCTCCTGTTCGGCCCCTATGCTGGCTTCTCGCCGAAGTTCCTCAAACATGGCCACCTGACGGACCTGTTTGAATCGATCACCGCCTCCAACGTCCTGCCCATTCTCGATGTCGCCAAGAACAACATTCCCCTTACGGAGTATCTGATCGGCCAGGTCCTGCAGAGCTCGGCGCACCAGTTCGCCACGCTCAAGCAGTTCTTCCCGCGGGCCGACCGTACGGACTGGAAGGAAGCGGTGGCTGGCCAGCGCGTGCAGGTGATCAAGCCCAATCACGGACCGGGTCTCGCCGGCGTGGGTGGCGCGCTGGAGTTCGGCACGGAACTGATCCCCGCCGGCGACAAGTCGCTGGTGGCTCTGCTCGGCGCCTCGCCGGGCGCGTCCACCGCCGCCTTCATTGCCATGGAGGTGCTGCAGACCTGCTTCGCCGACAAGCTGACGGACGACGCCTGGCTGCCGGCACTCAAGCGGATGATCCCGACCTATGGCATCGACTTGAAGACCGACGCCGACGCCTGCCGCCGCACGCGAGCGGACACGGCGCCGGTACTTAAGATCGAGAACATCTGACAACAGGGCTTCCCCCTCCCTGAAAGCGCGCCGGTCCCCGAAGCTGGGGCCGGCGCGTCGCATTTGAGGAGAGGCTCGCGGCGGCTCGACCTTTTGCCATGATCGTCCGATCTGCTGGTGCGAGGGGCAGCCGAAGGGCGAAAATCACGGATGAATGACGCAAGCTGCGCCAGCGAGCCGAGGCCCCGCAAAACATGCGAGGGCAAAAACCCCTATTATCAAGGACCCGTGACGGACCACTTCGACGGCACCCGGTTCTTCAATCCGCAGGGAGCGCCGGATAAGACGTTGCGCGATGTGCTGCGCTGGCGGCTTTCGTCCCGCTTCGCGCGCTGGCCGAAGCAGGTTGCTGTCGAAACCGCCGTGCCGGAGGCGCGTGTTGGGGGATGCCGCGTGACCATGGTGGGCCACGCGACGGTACTGCTGCAGGTGGCCGGACTCAACATCCTGACCGATCCCGTCTGGTCCAACCGCGCCAGCCCGCTCCGCTTCGTCGGCCCACGACGGGTTACCGCGCCGGGCATCCGTTTCGACGATCTGCCGCCGATCGATGCCGTGCTCCTGTCACACAGCCATTACGATCATCTCGACGTGCGGACCCTGGCGCGTCTGCACCGGCGGGACAGGCCGCTGATCGTCACCCCGCTCGGTAACGACACCATTCTGCGCCGCGCACTGGGCGATGTTCGCGTCAGCGTCGGGGATTGGGGAACGCATGTGGACATTACCGCGCAAGCTCGCGTCACCCTCGTGCCCGCGAACCACTGGTCCGCGCGCGGCACGCGGGACCGGCGCATGGCGCTGTGGAGCGGCTTCGTACTGCGAGCAGAGAACGCGCTGATCTACTTCGCCGGCGACACCGGCTATGGCGATGGCGGCATTTTCCATCGAATCCGCCGCGACCATGGCGCACCCGACCTCGCCTTGCTGCCGATCGGCGCCTATGCCCCGCGCTGGTTCATGCAACCCCAGCATGCCGACCCCGAAGACGCCGTGCAGATCATGCTCGACATCGAGGCCCGGCAGGCCGTCGCCATTCACTGGGGCTGCTTCCAACTCACCGACGAACCCCGCGAGGAACCGCCGCGCCGGCTCGCGCAGGCGCTGGCGGCGCGCGGCATCGCCCCGCATCGCTTCCAGGCTCTGGAGGCCGGCGCCGCCTTGGATCTCGACGCCTGACCGACCGGGCACCCCGCTTCAGACGCGGGCGGCGTGCCAGGCTATGTGATCGGCCATGAAAGTGGAGATGAAGAAGTAGGAATGATCATACCCCTCGCGCATGTTCAGCGTCAGGGGAATGCCCGCCTTGGCGCACGCGGCGGCCAGAAGCTCGGGACGCAGGCCCGATTTGAGGAAGGGATCGGCCCCGCCCTGGTCCACAAGGAATTCGGGGAAGCGCTTGCCATCCTCGATCAGCGCCACCGCGTCATAGGGGCGCCACGCCGCCTCGTCCGCGCCGAGATACTTCTCCAGCGCCGGCCGCGACCAGTCCGCCGTACTCGGCTGAACGATGGGGGCGAATGCCGAACAGCTCTTGAACCTGTTCGGGTGCTTCAGCGCCATGGTGAGCGCGCCATGCCCGCCCATGGAGTGGCCGAAGATGCCCTGCCGGCTCATATCGGCGGGGAACTCTGCCGCAATGAGCGCCGTGAGTTCTTCCAGGATGTAGGATGACATCCGGTAATTCGCGGCATAGGGCGCCTGTGTCGCGTCGACATAGAAGCCCGCGCCCGAACCAAACTGCCAATTGTCCTTCTCGTCCGGCACATTCTCGCCGCGCGGGCTGGTGTCCGGCGCGACGATGATGACGCCATGGGCGCTGGCAGCCGCCCGGTATTCGCCCTTCTCCATGACATTGGCATGGGTGCAGGTGAGGCCGGACAGATACCACAGCACGGGCACCGGCCCCTCCGCCGCCTGCGGCGGGACGAAGACCGCGAAGGTCATGGGCGTGCCCGTGACCTGGGAGGCGTGGCGATAGACACCCTGCACGCCGCCATGCGAGCGCGCGGTCGAGACTGTTTCCAGGGCACTCATCAATAGATCACCACCGAGCGGATCGACTTGCCTTCGTGCATCAGGTCGAACGCGGTGTTGATCTCGTCGAGCGGCATGGTGTGGGTGATGAGATCGTCGATGTTGATCTTACCCTCCATGTACCAATCAACGATCTTCGGCACGTCGGTGCGCCCGCGCGCGCCGCCGAAGGCGGACCCCCGCCAGTTGCGACCGGTGACGAGCTGGAACGGGCGGGTGGAGATTTCCGCGCCGGCCGGCGCCACGCCGATGACGATGGATGTGCCCCAGCCGCGATGGCAGGCTTCCAGCGCCTGGCGCATCACGTTCACATTGCCGGTGCAGTCGAAGGTGAAGTCCGCGCCGCCATCGGTGATATCCTGGATCGCCGACACCACCTTGTCGTTGCCGACCTCGGTGGGGTTGATGAAGTCGGTCATGCCGAACTTCCTGGCCATCGCGACCTTGGCGGGGTTGATGTCGACGCCGATGATCTTGTCGGCGCCGACCATGCGGGCGCCCTGGATCACATTGAGTCCGATGCCGCCGAGACCGAACACCACGACATTGGCGCCCGGCCAGACCTTGCCGGTATAGACGACCGCACCGATGCCGGTAGTGACGCCGCAGCCGATGTAGCAGATCTTGTCGAAGGGCGCGTCCTCGCGCACCTTGGCCAGCGCGATCTCCGGCAGCACGGTGAAGTTCGAGAAGGTCGAGCAGCCCATATAGTGGAAGATTTCGCCGCTCTGGGCGCCAACACGCTCGCAGGAAAAGCGCGTGGTGCGATCCGGCATCAGGCCCTGGCCCTGCGTGGCGCGGATCGAGGTACACAGGTTCGAGCGCTGCGAGAGGCAGGTTTTGCACTGCCGGCATTCCGGCGTGTAGAGCGGAATCACGTGATCTCCGACTTTGAGCGAAGTGACGCCGGCGCCGACCTCGCGGACGATGCCCGCGCCCTCATGGCCGAGAATGGCGGGGAACTTGCCCTCGGAATCGAAACCGTCCAGCGTATAGGCGTCCGTGTGGCACACGCCGGTCGCCATGATCTCGACCAGCACTTCGCCAGGCTTGGGCCCGCCGATTTCGATGGTCTCGATGGTGAGCGGCTTTCTGGCTTCCCAGGCGACGGCAGCGCGCGACTTCATGGTCTTTCCCTTGTGTCTCGTTCGGTGAGCGGCAGCGGCGGCTATTTCAGATAGGTGCGCAGAATGGTGGTGATCTCGTCGAGCTCGCCGTCAAAGCGGACAAGCTCGCGGTTCTGCGCCTCGGGCCCGAAGGTCTCGCGCAGATGACTTTCCAGCACCTCGGCCATCAGGCCCCCGACAGCTCCGCGCAGGGCAGCGATCTGCTGCAGGAGCGGCGTGCAGTCGGTGCCGGCCTCGACCGCGCGTTCCAGCGCCTCCGCCTGGCCGCGGATGCGCCGGAGGCGCGTAAGCGCGCGCTTCTTGTCCTCGGGGGAATGAGGCATAGCGGTACCAAGAGACGGCACGGGACTGTGCGTTACCTGCTTCAGATATACTGCGGGGAGTATCCGCGCAAGACCTGATAATGGTGCCTCAGGGACAGCGATGAGCGGCCAGAACGGTACGGAAAGGCAGATCAGCGGATGCGCACGCCCGGCCCGTGCTCGCCGGCCGGCAGCAGGATAACGCCGGCGTCCTCCAGAGTGCGGATGATCTGGGATTCAGTGCCGCGATGCAGGACATGGCGATGGCATTCGAAGTCCCGCACCGTGCTGCGCGAGACGCCCGCCTCCTCGGCCAGCCGCTCCTGGCTCCAATTCAGCAGCCCGCGAGCGGCACGACATTGTTCCGGCGCCAATTCCATGGCTTTTGCCTTGCGTAACGACGGTCAAATCAACCATAATGGGCGATATCATGCAAGATAGGTACACGCTGGGAGGGTAGGCGCGCAGATGGGAAATGGCTGGTTGCTTCTCACCGCACTGGCTCTACCCTTCACGGGCGCCCTGCTCGCGGGCTTCCTGCCGACCAACGCGCGTAACACCGCCGCCGGCCTCGCAGGCGCCATCGCCGTGGTCGGCTGCGTGATCGTGCTGGTCCTCTATCCGCAGGTGGCGGCGCAGGAGCCGGTGCGGCTGCATCTCGACTGGCTGCCCATGCTGGGGCTGGATTTCACCCTGCGGCTCGACGGCCTCGCCTGGCTGTTCGCCCTGCTGATCTTCGGCATCGGCGCGCTGGTGGCGCTGTATGCGCGCTACTACATGTCCCCCGACGATCCCGTTCCACGTTTCTTTTCCTTTCTGCTGGCCTTCATGGGCGCGATGGTCGGCGTGGTCGTGTCGGGCAACCTCGTCCAGATCGTTTTTTTCTGGGAACTGACCAGCCTCTTCTCCTTCCTGCTGATCGGCTATTGGCACCACAGCGCCACGGCCCGCGATGGCGCGCGCATGGCGCTCACCATCACGGCTGCGGGCGGGCTATGCTTACTGGTGGGCGTGCTGCTGATCGGGCGGATCGTCGGCAGCTACGATCTCGACGAGGTTCTGGCCTCGCGGGACCTCATCATCAACAGCGATCTCTACCTGCCGGCGCTGGTGCTGGTCCTGCTCGGCTGTTTTACCAAAAGCGCGCAGTTCCCGTTCCATTTTTGGCTGCCGCACGCCATGGCGGCACCGACGCCGGTCTCAGCCTATCTGCACTCGGCGACCATGGTGAAAGCCGGCATCTTCCTGATGATCCGGCTCTGGCCGGTGCTCACCGCGACCGATGCCTGGTTCTACATCGTCGTGCCCGCCGGCCTCGTCACCTTGCTGCTCGGTGCCTTCGCGGCGATCTACCAGCAGGACCTGAAGGGTCTGCTCGCCTATTCGACGATCAGCCATCTCGGCCTCATCACCCTGCTGCTCGGGCTCGGCAGCCCCCTGGCGGCCGTGGCGGCGATCTTCCACACTCTGAACCACGCCATCTTCAAGGCCTCGCTGTTCATGGCGGTCGGCATCATCGACCACGAGACCGGCACGCGCGACCTGCGCAAGCTCAGCGGGCTCTTTCGCTACATGCCCTTCACCGGCACACTCGCCATGGTCGCCGCCGCCTCAATGGCCGGCGTGCCGCTGCTCAACGGCTTTATCTCCAAGGAGATGTTCTTCGCCGAGGCGGTGGCCGATCATACCGGCTCGCTGCTCGACGACAGCCTGCCCTATTGGGCGACCCTTGCGGGCGTGTTCAGCGTTACCTACTCGCTGCGCTTCATCCTTGGCGTGTTCTTCGGTCCACCCCCGGTGGATCTGCCCAAGATTCCACATGAGCCGGCGCACTGGATGCGCTTCCCCATCGAGCTTCTGGTGCTGATCTGCCTGCTCATCGGCATCGTCCCCAGCATTACCGTTGGCCCGATGCTGGCGACGACGGTGGAATCGGTGCTGGGCGGCTCCACCCCCTATTACAGCCTCGCCCTCTGGCACGGCTTCAACCTGCCGCTGCTGATGAGTTTCATCGCGCTTGGCGGCGGCGTCGTGCTCTATTTCGCCCTGCGCGATTATCTCGACAGCGGTATTGAGGGGCCGCCGGTGATCCGCGCGCTGAAGGGCCAGCGCATCTTCGAGAAGACCATCGCCACCCTCGCCCTGCAATGGGCGCCGGCCGCCGAGGCGATGCTGGGCACGCGGCGCCTGCAGCCGCAGATGCGCCTGGTCATGATCCTCGCGATCGTCGCGGCGCTCTCGCCGCTGCTCGTCGGTGGGGTGGCCGGCGCGGGCTCGCTGATCGGCACACCGGTCGAACCGGCCTTCGCGCTCATGTGGGCGGTCGGCGCGAGTTGCGCCCTCGCCGCGGCTTATCAGGCGAAGTATCACCGCTTCGCCGCCCTCGTTCTGGTCGGAGGGGCGGGGCTCGTCACATGTCTCACCTTCGTCTGGCTCTCGGCGCCCGACCTCGCGGTGACGCAGCTGCTGGTCGAAATCGTGACCACGGTACTACTTCTGCTCGGCCTGCGCTGGCTGCCGAAGCGGATCGAGAACGTGTACCCCACGCGCCCGCCCCTGGCGGTGCTGGTCCGGCGCTATACCGACTTCACGATCGCCACCGCCTTCGGCGGCGCGCTCGCTTTCCTTTCCTATTGCATGATGACCCGGCCGCTCCCGGAAAGCGTGTCGCGCTTCTTCGTCGAGCGCGCCTATACGGAGGGCGGCGGCACCAACATCGTCAACGTCATCCTGGTCGACTTCCGCGGCTTCGACACGATGGGCGAAATCGTCGTGCTCTGCCTCGCCGGCCTCACCGTCTTCGCCCTGCTGCGCCGGTTCCGTCCTGCCCCGGAAAGCGAGGAACTGCCGGAGCAGCAGCGGCTGCAGGACGCCTATGACGATGCCGAGCCGGACCGGGCGCCCGGCGACACGGTGAATGACTACCTGCTCATTCCCCGCCTCATCATGAACTGGATGTTCCCGGTCATCGCCGTGCTCGCCGTCTATCTCTTCATGCGCGGGCATGATCTGCCGGGCGGCGGCTTCGCGGCGGGCATCACGCTCTCCATCGCCTTCGTCGTGCAGTATATGGCCAATGGCACCCGCTGGGTGGAGGACCATCTGCGCGTTCTGCCCCTGCGCTGGATGGGGCTCGGCCTGCTCACCGCGGTGGGCACCGGCGTCGGCTCCTGGGTTTTCGGCTACCCGTTCCTGACCTCGCATTTCCAGTATCTGGACCTGCCGGGCCTCGGGAAAATTCCGCTCGCCAGCGCGCTGCTGTTCGATCTCGGCGTGTTCGCGCTGGTGGTGGGCGCCACCGTGCTGATCCTGATCGCGCTGGCGCACCAGTCTCTGCGCTCTTCACGCGCGGCGCAGACAAGCGATGGAGGTGAGCGATGGAGATGATCCTGTCCCTCGGCATCGGCATCTTTGCCGCCTCCGGCGTGTGGCTGATCCTGCGCCCACGCACCTATCAGGTCATCATTGGACTCTCGCTGATCTCCTACGGCGTGAACCTGTTCATCTTCTCGATGGGCCGGGTGAAGCTCGATGCGCCGCCGATCCTCACCAATGGCGGCGTCGGTGATCCGGCGACCGTGGCCGATCCGCTGCCGCAGGCGCTGGTTCTCACCGCCATCGTCATCGGCTTCGCCATGACCGCGCTTTTTCTCGTCGTGCTGCTCGCTGCGCGCGGGCGCACCGGCACGGACCATGTCGACGGGCGGGAGGCCGAGTGATGCACGGCCCGATCGACCATCTTGTTATCGCGCCCATCCTGCTGCCCCTGGCGGTCGGCGCCTTGATGCTGCTGTTCAGCGAGCGCCGCCGCACGTTCAAGATGGCGCTCAGCCTCGCGACCACCGTGGTTCTGCTCATCATCGCCGCCGTTCTGGTGGTGATCGCGGGCACGCCGGTCGGCGACCGCGCCTCGTCCATGATCGTCTACCCGCTGGGCAACTGGCGGCCGCCCTTCGGCATCGTGCTGGTGGCGGACCGGCTATCGGCGCTGATGCTGCTGGTGACGGCCGTGCTTGGCTGCGCCACGCTGCTGTTCTCGCTGGCGCGCTGGCACCAGTCGGGGCCGCGCTTCTACACGCTGTTCCTGTTCCTTCTGACCGGCCTCAACGGCGCCTTTCTCACCGGTGACTTGTTCAACCTGTTCGTCTTTTTCGAAATCCTGCTTGCTGCCTCCTACGGCCTGGTGCTGCACGGATCCGGCACCGCGCGCGTGCGGGCGGGGCTGCATTACATCCCGATCAATCTCGTCGCCTCCTCGCTTTTCCTCGTCGGTGTGAGCCTGATCTATGGCGTCACCGGCACGCTCAACATGGCGGATATCGGCCGGATGGTGCCGGCGTTGCCCGGCGAGTCGCGCGCGCTGTTCGAAATCGGCGCGGGCATCCTCGGCGTGGCCTTTCTGGTAAAGGCCGGCATGTGGCCGCTCAGCTTCTGGCTGCCAACCACTTATGCGGCCGCGAGCACGCCGGTTGCGGCGATGTTCGCCATCATGACCAAGGTGGGCATCTATGTGATCCTGCGCCTGTTTCTGCTGTCCTTCGGCGATGAGGCAGGCGCGTCGGCGGGTTTCGGCGACGAGTGGCTTTATTTCGGCGGCATGGCGACCATGGCCTTCGGCGCCATCGGCGTGCTGGCCTCCCAGTCGCTGCAGCGCATGGGCGGCTACAGCGTGCTGGTCTCATCCGGCACGCTGCTCGCGGCGATCGGCACCGGCAACAGCGCCGCCGTCTCCGGCGCCCTGTTCTATCTGGTGACGTCGACCCTCGCCATTTCCGCCTATTTCCTTCTCGTGGAACTGGTCGAGCGCGGGCAGCAGGCCGGCGCGGATGTGCTGGCCGTGTCGCAGGAACTGTTCGGCGATCCTGACGAGGACCTCGATGAGGAGGAAGAGGAAGTGGGCGTCGCCATTCCCGCCACCATCGCCGTCCTCGGCGGCGCCTTCGTCGCCTGCACCGTCCTGCTCGCCGGCCTGCCCCCGCTCTCCGGCTTCATCGCCAAATTCGCCATGCTTTCCGCGGTGTTGAACGAGGCGGGGCGGATCGGCGCGGAGGACTGGGCGTTCGTTGCGCTGCTCATCCTGTCCGGCTTCACCACGCTCATCGCCATGAGCCGCTCCGGCATACGGGCGCTGTGGGTACCGTCGGAAGGCAGCATTCCGCGCGTGCGCGCGATCGAGGCCGTCCCGGTGGCGGCGCTGCTGTTCATCTGCGTCGGTCTCACCGTCCTCGGCGGGCCGGCGATGCGCTACATGGAAGCGACCACGCAGGTGCTGTACTGGCCGCAGATCTATGCGCAGGATGTGCTGGGCACGGGAGCGCCCATCCGTCTGACGCCAGGCACCACCTCGGCCGGCGGGGCGCCGGTCACGGGCGTCACCGAAGGGGGCGCGCCATGAGCCTGATCCGTCGCGTCATCCCGTTTCCGCTGCTGTTTCTGGCACTTGTCGTGATGTGGCTGCTGCTGAAGCAGAGCATCGCGCCGGCGACCGTGCTGTTCGGCGCGCTGGTGGCACTTGGCGGCACCTGGGCGATGGTGGCGCTCGACCCGCCCCCCGCGCGGCTGAGGCGGCCGCTGGCCGCGCTCCAGCTCGCCGGGCGGGTGTTCATCGACGTGTTCCGCTCCAATCTGGCGGTCGGGAGGATCATCCTGGGCGGGGCGGAGCGGCGGACCCATGCGGGCTTCATGACGCTCAGGCTCGACATGACCGACCGCTATGGCCTTGCCGTCCTCGCCATCATCATGACCTGCACGCCGGGCACGCAATGGGTGCATTACGACCCGGTGCGCGGCACGCTTTTGCTGCATGTGCTTGATCTTGTTGACGAACTCGAATGGGCCGATCTCATCAAGCTGCGCTACGAAGCGCTGCTGCGGGAGATTTTCGAATGAACATACTCATCCTCAGCTGGGCACTGACCTTCGCGCAGGTCTTGATCGCCGTCTCGATGGGGCTGTGCCTGGTGCGCTTCCTGCGGGGTCCGAGGGCGCAGGACCGCATTCTCGGGCTCGACACGCTCTATGTGAACGCCATGCTGATGCTCATCACCATTGGTATCGGCTCGGGCACGACACTCTACTTCGAGGCGGCGCTGCTCATCGGGACACTGGGCTTCGTCGCCACCGTCGCCATGGCTAAGTTCTTGATGCGTGGGGAGGTTATCGAATGAGCGACGCTCCCGACCTGCCGCTCTGGGCGGCGCTGCTCGTGTCGGTGCTCGTCGTCGCGGGCGCCGTCATCGCCCTCATCGGCTCCATCGGCCTGCTTCGGCTACCGGACTTCTATTCCCGCGTGCACGCCCCGTCGCTGGCGGCGACGCTCGGGACGGGCTGTCTGCTTGTGGGATCGATGGTCTGCTTTTCGGTGCTGCAGGGACGGATGCTCGTGCATGAAGTGCTGATCGCGCTGTTCCTGACCATCACCACGCCAGTCACGCTGATGCTGCTGGCGCGGGCCTCGCTCTACCGCGACCGGGTGGAAGGCAATGGAGCCGCGCCGGAGCGCGACCCGGAACCCATTGATATCGCTTGATAATCAGCGCCGCGGATCTTCCGATTCCTGCGGCGTGCCGTCCTTGGAGCCGTCCACGGTCTGAAGGGTATCGGCTTCGAAACGGCCGCCGGTGCGCTCGTTGCGGGCGCCGTCCTTGGGGTCCTTGTCGTTACGGATCTCGCCCAGCGGCGGCGCCTTGGGGTCGCTCACATCGGTGAGGCGATCATCGAGAACCGCGTCCACATTCGCGGGATCGACGACGACCGGGTTCTGGTCGAGGGTGCGCGGGTCGCGGACCATGTGCTTGTCTCCATTGGTGTTTTTCCACCATGGCAACGGCCGGCGGGCCGTGTTGTTCCCGCGCCTCAGGCGTTCAGGACGCGGCGGTAGAGGGTCGAGCGGTTGACGCCGAGACGGCGCGCGGCCTGCGAGACATTGCCGCCGCAGGCTTCCAGCGCCCGCCGCATGGCCTCCACGGTAAGCGCGTCGAGGCTGCCGGAGTGCCTGGCGTGTGAGTGCAGTGTGGTGGACGATGTGTCCAAATGCGCCCCCGATGAGGCCGATGGATCGGGCTCGCAGATGTCCGGCGGCAGCATCTCCGGCCCGACCGGGCAATCGGGGTCGGCGAGGGCCGCGAGAGCGCGCAGCGTGCCGGCGAGCTGACGAAAATTGCCGGGCCACTCACAGGCCGCCAGCCGGGAGAGACAGGCGGGCGACAAGGTGAGCCGTTCATCCGGCACCAGGCGCCGCCAAAGCTCGGTGATCACCCCCGCCCGGTCGTCGAAGCGGCGCAGCGGGGAGAGCTCGACCGTGTAATGGGCGATGCGGAAATAGAGGTCGGAGCGGAAGCTGCCGGCGGCCACCAGGGCGCGCAGGTCACGATGGGTGGCGCAGAGCAGGGCGACGTCCACCCGCACCGGCCGCCCGCCGCCGAGCGGGGCGATCTCGCGCTCCTGCAACACACGCAGCAGGCGGGACTGGAGGGCGAGCGGCATGTCGCCGATCTCGTCGAGGAACAGCACGCCGCCATCGGCCTCGCGCAGCAGGCCCTTGCGGCCCTGCCGGCGGGCGCCGGTGAAGGCGCCGTCCTCATAGCCGAACAGCTCGGATTCGATCAGCGTCTCCGGGATCGCCGCGCAATTGACCGCGACGAAGGGACCGCCGGCACGGGAACTGCGCCGGTGGATGTCGTGCGCCACCATCTCCTTGCCCGTTCCGGTCTCCCCCCGGATAAGGACCGGCACGTCCGCCTCCACCATGCGCACGGCGCGGTCGATCAATGCGCGGTCCGCCGGCCGCAGCAGCGGCCCCGTCTCCGGCGCGCGGCGCGGCGGGAGGGGCGCGCCGCGTCCCTCGCCGGGGCGGGCGGCACCCACGCCGCTACCCGGCGCGTCGAGCCGGGCATAAAGCGGGCGGCCGTCCGGCCCGCGCAGGAGATGCGGCCCGCCATCGGCGCGCGGCATCCTCTCGAAGAACTCGCCGGCGCGCCGGGCGCCGAGGGCGGACCAGTCCGCGCCGATGAGCTCCAGCCCGGCGCGGCTCGCCGCCACCAGCCGGTCGTCCTCGAACACCAGCACGCCCTCGCGCGCGGTGCCGAGCAAGGCCCGATCGGCCTGAAAACGCAGCACGCGCCGGCCGGCGAAATCCTCGTCGAAGAAGCGGTGCTCGATCTGCTCCACCGCCATGCGCACCAGCCCGAGGGCATGGCGATGATCAACCGCCGCCGGGCCGGACAGATCCAGTGCGCCGACCATGCGGCCATAGGGATCGACGATGGGGGCGGCCGAACAGCTGAGAATGCCGTGCGGGTCGTAATAATGCTCGCCGCCATGGACGGAGATCGGCCGGCCCTCCACCAGAGCCGTACCCACAGCATTGGTGCCGGTGGAGCTTTCGCCCCAGAACACGCCGGGCCGCAGGGCCACCTGCGCGGCGCGGGCGGCGAAATCGGCATGGCCGAGCGTGTCGAGGATCAGGCCGTCGGCATCGGTGAGGATGACGACGCAGCCGGTCTGCATGGCGTCGGCATAAAGGCTTTCGATCTCCGGCCGGCACAGGCGGCGCAGCTTTTCGTGACGCTCGGCCACCTCGCGCAATTCGCGCCCCGTCATGGGTTCGAGCCGCGGCAGGGCGGCATTGTCGAGCCCGCGCGCCGCGCAGCGCTGCCAGGAGCGCAGGATCGGCTCCGGCAGCGCGGAAGCGACAAGCGGCCCCTCCGCGCGGCCCTGAAGGAAGAACTGCTTGCGGGCCGCCAGGACGGCCCGAGGCGTCGGCTCCGTGCGCATGCGATCCTCCCGTGTGTTGCTTTTTGCAACACGTGTCGCAGGCATTGTTGTTCTATACGACAGTTTCTACCAAGTTTTCCCGCCCCGTCCAGCGGTATCGCCGTGGCACGTCTGCGTGATGAGGACATGCGCCTTTCGATTCAATATTTTCCCGCATCGCAATAACGATTTTGTGCAGGGCGCAATAACGCTGGCACGGCGGGTGCTAACTTAACGCACCCACCTGGGAGGAACATATGAACAAACCAGAACTCGCCATCACCAAGCAGTCCCCGTTCAAGTCCCGCTACGGCAATTTCATCGGCGGCAAATTCGTCGAGCCGGTCAATGGCCGCTATTTCGACAACACCTCCCCCATCACCGGCGGCAAGATCTGCGAGGTCGCCCGCTCCGATTCCGCGGATATCGAGAAGGCGCTCGACGCCGCCCATGCCGCCAAGGACGCCTGGGGGAAGACCTCGGCCGCCGAGCGGGCGCTGATCCTCAACAAGATCGCCGACCGGATGGAGGCCAATCTCGACACGCTGGCGCTCGCCGAGACCTGGGACAACGGCAAGCCGATCCGCGAGACGACGGCGGCCGACATTCCGCTCGCCATCGACCATTTCCGCTATTTCGCCTCCTGCGTGCGCGCTCAGGAAGGCAACCTCTCCGAGATCGACCACGACACGGTCGCCTACCACTTCCATGAGCCGCTGGGCGTGGTCGGCCAGATCATCCCGTGGAACTTCCCGATCCTGATGGCGGTATGGAAGCTCGCCCCCGCGCTCGCGGCCGGGAACTGCGTGGTGCTGAAGCCCGCCGAACAGACGCCCTCCAGCGTGCTGCTGCTGGCCGAGCTGATCGCCGACCTGCTGCCGCCAGGCGTGCTCAACATCGTCAACGGCTTCGGCCTCGAAGCAGGCAAGCCGCTCGCCAGCTCCAACCGCATCGCCAAGATCGCCTTCACCGGCGAGACGACGACGGGCCGGCTGATCATGCAGTATGCCAGCCAGAACCTGATCCCGGTGACGTTGGAACTCGGCGGCAAGTCGCCCAACATCTTCTTCAAGGATGTGGTCGCGGAGGATGACGACTTCTTCGACAAGGCGATCGAAGGCTTCGTCATGTTCGCGCTCAACCAGGGCGAGGTCTGCACCTGCCCGAGCCGCGCCCTGATCCAGGAAAGCGTCTATGACCGCTTCATGGAAAAGGCGCTGAAGCGCGTGGAGGCCATCGTGCAGGGCTCGCCGCTCGACCCGGCGACCATGATCGGCGCGCAGGCCTCCTCCGAGCAGCTTGAGAAGATCCTGTCCTATATCGACATCGGCAAGCAGGAGGGCGCGCAGGTGCTCACCGGCGGCGGGCGCAACGAACTCGGCGGCGAGCTTGCCGGCGGCTATTACGTGAAGCCGACGGTGTTCAAGGGCCACAACAAGATGCGGATCTTCCAAGAGGAGATCTTCGGGCCTGTGGTGTCCGTGACCACCTTCAAGGACGAGGACGAGGCGCTGGAGATCGCCAACGACACGCTGTACGGCCTCGGCGCCGGCGTATGGACCCGCGATGGCAACCGCGCCTATCGCTTCGGCCGCGCCATACAGGCCGGCCGCGTGTGGACCAACTGCTACCACGCCTACCCCGCTCACGCGGCCTTCGGCGGCTACAAGCAATCCGGCATCGGGCGCGAGACGCACAAGATGATGCTCGACCACTACCAGCAGACCAAGAACCTGCTGGTGAGCTACTCGCCGAAGAAGCTCGGCTTCTTCTGAGCGGACGAGCGACCTCGAAACTGCAAAGGGCGGCCTCCGGGCCGCCCTTTCTTTTTCACTCGCTCCGCAGTCTTATCCGCGAACGGATAGCAT
>JAEZMI010000141.1 GCA_023414975.1 Pseudomonadota bacterium
CTTGAGACCTCTTCCCTCACCGGAACCCGGACCATGCCCGTCTCCGCTGATCCTCTCGCGGCACTCGCCGCCAGTTCCCCGAACCGCGCCGATGCGACGCTGAAGCCGCTCCCTGCCTGCGCACGCCTCGCCTTTCGTGGACGCGAAGGGGCCATCGGTCCCGCCGGTGACGCTTTCGGCGTCGCGCTGCCGCGCGAGGCCTGCCGCTTCAACACCGACGGGGATCGTTCCGCCCTCTGGCTCGGGCCGGACGAGTGGATCCTGCTCGCACCGGGCGCGAATCCCGGCCCTATCGCGGCCGCGATCGAGACGGCCACGGCCCATGTGCCGCATGCGCTCGTCGATGTGTCGTCGCGCAGCGTCGCCTTGGAGCTTTCGGGGCCAAAGGCGGCCTTCGTACTGAACCAAGGCTGCCCGCTGGACCTCGCTCTCGCGCGCTTTCCGGTCGGCATGTGCACGCGGACGCTGTTTCACAAGGCTGAAATCGTGTTGTCGCGGGTCGGCGCCGACACCTTCCGCATCGATGTCTGGCGCTCTTTCGCGCCCTATGTCTGGGGTCTCCTCGAAGAAGGCCGGCGCGAACTCGACTGACGCGACCTCGCCGACGCCGGCCAGCAACGATATGGCCGGCAGCGCGTGACAGAAGAGAACGGGTTGCTGAGCGGGGGGCGGCCATGATCAGTGCGTTCGAGCTATTCAAGGTGGGGATCGGCCCCTCATCCTCTCACACCGTCGGCCCGATGGTCGCGGCTGCCAGCTTTGCGGCCGGCCTGTCGGACTCCGGGCTTCTCGCTCGCACGGCGCGCATCGAGACCGCGCTTTTCGGCTCGCTCGCCTGGACCGGCAAAGGGCATGGCACCGACAAGGCGGTCATCCTCGGCCTCGCCGGGGAACGGCCGCAGACCGTCGACCCCGACCGCGCGGATGCGCTCGTCGCCGAAGTTGCGGACGCCGGACGACTGCTGCTGGATGGAACGCGCGCGGTGTCGTTTGATCCGGCGTCGGATATTCTGTTCGATGGACACGCGCCCGCCCCGCGTCATCCGAACACGCTGGCGTTTCGCGCCTTTGACGTCGCGGGCGACCTGCTGACCGAGGAGCGCTGGTGCTCCATCGGCGGTGGCTTCGTCGTTCCGGAAGACGAGGTCGGCCGGCCGGCGGAAAACGTCGGCGAGGCGCCCCTGCCCTACCCGTTCCGCAATGCGCGCGATCTGCTTGCGGCGGGGGACCGCGCGGGGCTCTCCGTCGCGGACCTGGTGACGGCGAACGAGCAGGCCCGTCGCCCGCCCGCCGAGGTCGAGCGGCACCTCGATCTCGTGATCGACACGATGATGAGCTGCATCGACCGGGGCATATCGACCTCCGGCGAATTGCCCGGCGGGCTGAAGGTGAAGCGCCGCGCCAAGTCGATCCGCGATACGCTGATCGCCCGCAACGCCCGCACGCCCCATGAGGTGATGGACTGGGTGAGTCTCTACGCCATCGCGGTCAATGAAGAGAACGCCGCCGGCGGACGCGTGGTAACGGCGCCGACCAATGGCGCCGCCGGCGTCGTTCCCGCCACGCTGCGCTATTACCGGGACCATTGTCCGGGTGCGAGCCGCACCGGGATGCACCAGTTCCTGATGACCGCCACCGCCATCGGCGCGCTGTTCAAGATGAACGCCTCCATCTCCGGCGCCGAGGTCGGGTGCCAGGGCGAGGTGGGAGTCGCCTGCTCCATGGCGGCCGCCGGGCTTGCCGCCGCACTGGGCGGCAGCAATGCGCAGATCGAGAACGCGGCCGAGATCGGCATGGAACATCACCTCGGCATGACCTGTGATCCCATCGGGGGGCTGGTGCAGGTGCCGTGCATCGAGCGCAACGCCTTCGGCGCCATCAGTGCGGTCAATGCCGCCTCCCTCGCCCTGCACGGCGATGGCACGCATATCGTATCGCTCGACAAGGTCATTGTGACGATGCGCGAAACCGGGCGCGACATGGCCTCAAAATACAAGGAAACCTCGCTCGGCGGCCTAGCGGTGAACCTACCGGAATGCTGAAAAAATCGAAGCGAGCCGACGAGACGGCACCGGTCTTGCTACGACATGCAGCAAATTTGCTATGCTGTGATCCGGAGCAAGCCATGACCCAGCAGCGCACCACAACCTCCGGCACCATGGCGGCCGCAAACGCAGCGGCGCCGGCGCTGAACGTCGGCTTCCTTCTGACCGACAATTTCACGCTTTCCGCTTTCTCGCTGATCGTCGACCAGTTGCGCCTCGCGGCCGATGACGGCGACCGCTCCCGGCCCATTCTCGCGCGGTGGCAGGTCATGGCCTCGCGGCCGGAGCCGATCCGCGCCAGTTGCGGCGTGACATTGTCGCCGTCGAGCCCGCTCGCCGATCCCGCAGCCTTTCACTACATCATCGTCGTAGGCGGGCTCTTGCATGGCGGCAGTCAGCTGGACGCGGAAAGCATTGCCTATCTGAAGCGCGCCGCGCGCGCCGGCGTGCCGCTTGTAGGTGTGTGCACCGGCAGCTTCGTGCTCGCCCGCGCCGGACTGATGACCGGCCGCCGCTGCTGTGTCTCCTGGTATCACTACCAGGACTTCCTCGACGAATTCCCGCACCATACGCCGGTCGCGGACCGGCTCTTCGTGATCGACGGCGACCGCATCACCTGCGCTGGCGGTGGCGGCGCGGCCGATCTCGCCACCGCGCTGGTGGAGAAGTTCCTGGGACGCTCCGTGGCGCAGAAGAGCCGCCACGTTCTCCTGCTCGACCGCCAGCGGCCGGGCACCGAGTCCCAGCCACATCCGCCCGTTGCCGATCTGGTGGCGGACGACCGTGTGCGCAGGGCGTTGCTGCTCATGGAGCAGCATCTCGCCGACCCGTTGCCGATCGCCGACATCGCCCGCCGCCTGCACCTTTCGACGCGGCAGTTGGAGCGGCTGTTCCAGACCATCATGGGCCAGCGCCCGGCGGAGTTCTATCGGCGCCTGCGGCTGCGCTATGCGCGCTTCCTGCTCGATACAACGGGGCGCTCGGTCACCGACATCGCGCTTGAGGCAGGGTTCTCGGACTGCGCTCATTTTTCTCGCCAGTTCAAGGCGCAGCACGGGTTCACGCCTTCCGACGCGCGGGCCCGCGCTCCCGGACCGGCGACACAGAGCATGGCCGGCAGCCGCCTTTTCGACTGAACGTCCGCCCGCGCGGGCATCGGCCGACGCCGCTACGTGTAATGTCGTGTGAAGCAAACCGCCTGTCGCTTGTGTGAAAGTCACACGCCCCGTTCCGTCGAACAATTCCAGACGACAGCGGGGTCAGCCCGCGAGGGAGAACAGATCGATGCTCGACAGCACTCAGACCCCGCTGAAGGCGCTCATCCGCCGCCGTAAGCCCGGTTACAGCCTGGAAGCCCCGTTCTACACCAGCCCCGAGATCTTCGAGGCCGACATGGACGCGATCTTCAGCCGCCATTGGATCTTCGTCGGTGTCGAGCCGGATGTGCCCGAACCGGGCGACGCCATGACGCTCGATATCGGCAAGACCGCGATCGTGATCGTCCGCGACGACGACAACGAAGTGCGCGCCTACCACAATGTCTGCCGCCACCGCGGGGCGCGCCTTGTGCTGGATTACAAGACCACCGTCGGCAATCTGGTCTGCCGCTATCATTCCTGGACCTATGGCCTCGACGGCAAGCTGCT
>JAEZMI010000142.1 GCA_023414975.1 Pseudomonadota bacterium
GGACATAGCCGAGTTCGTCCAGCGTCTTGAGGATGTTGTGCGCCGTCGTCTTGCCGAGACCCGTCCGCTCGGCGATATGCTTGAGCGAAGTCGCTCCGCCCTCGCGGGCGATGATCTCAAGGATCGCCACGGCGCGTTCGATCGACTGGATCAGGCGAGTCACACCCAATTTGTGCGGCAATCGGCGGAATTTGGCGCGCCCTAGGGGAGTCGAACCCCTCTCTCCACCGTGAAAGGGTGGCGTCCTAACCGATAGACGAAGGGCGCGCAGGCCGGGGCCTTATAGGGGCGGGCGCGCCGGCGCACAAGAGGGGGAAGGGGCCTTCATCCACAGGCTGGCCTGATCGATCCACCCCGCACCGGCCCGGCGCTCGGCACGGGCGAGAGGAGGCGGCCTCAAGGAAGGGCGCGTGAAGGAAGTCCATGGCCTTCCCATTCTCGTCAGTAAGGCCATGGAGGGAGGCGGCGGGCTGTCGGCCGACGCGGAGGGCTTCACGCCGGCCGTCGCCCCGGCGTTCTCACCACTTGCCGGTGTTCGGCATGGACGCCCAAGGCTCCTGCGGCGGAAGCGCGGCGCCCTTCTGCAGCAGTTCGATGGAAATGTTGTCCGGCGAGCGGATGAAGGCCATATAGCCGTCGCGCGGGGGGCGGTTGATCGTCACGCCGGCCGCCTGCAGCTTGGCGCAGGTGGCGTAGATGTCGTCGACTTCATAGGCCAGGTGGCCGAAATTGCGACCCTCGCCATAGGCCTCGGCGTCCCAGTTGTAGGTCAGCTCGACTTCCGCGACGCCGGCCTGTCCGGGGGCGGCAAGGAAGATGAGCGTATAGCGGCCCTGCGGCACCTCCTTGCGGCGCACCTCTTCCAGACCCAGTTTGTTGACATAGAAATCGAGCGAGGCGTCGATGTCGGTGACGCGCACCATGGTGTGAAGATACTTCATGGGGTCCTCGTGAGGTATCGGCGGCACTGCCGCGCGGAAGAGTGGTCGCAAGATATGACGGCGTCGGAGGACATCAAGGCGGCAATCTCGGAATTGAGGGGTATCCTCACCCGCGCCCGACGCGGCGTGGCCTTCACGGGCGCGGGGATTTCGACCGAATGCGGGATTCCCGATTTCCGCTCGCCAGGCGGCCTGTGGACGCGCAATCGTCCGATCGACTTCGACACGTTCCTCGCCCGGCGGGACATGCGCGACGAAGCCTGGCGCCGCCGCTTCGCCATGGAGGAGGCGTTCGGGCAGGCGCGGCCGGGCAGGGGACATAGCGCCCTGGCGCGGCTGGTCGGCGCCGGACGGTTCGCCGGGATCATCACCCAGAACATCGACGGCCTGCATCAGGCGGCCGGCGTGCCGGCGGAAAAGCTCGTCGAACTCCACGGCAACACGACCTTCGCGACCTGCCTCGATTGCGGCGCCCGGTACGACATCGCCTGGGTGCGGCAGCGCTTCGAGGCCGCGGGCGGCCGGGCGCCGGATTGTCCGGCCTGCGCGGGACCTATCAAGACCGCGACGGTCTCCTTCGGCCAGCCCATGCCCGCCCCGGCCATGGCGCGGGCGCGGGATTTGACGCAGGCTTGCGATGTCTTCCTCGTGGCGGGGTCATCCCTCGTGGTCTGGCCGGCGGCCGGTTTTCCCGCGGAGGCCAAGAGGCGTGGCGCCCTACTCGTCATCATCAACCGGGAGCCGACCGAGTTCGACCCGGTGGCCGATCTGGTGATTCATGCGGATATCGGAGATGTTTTCGAGTCCGCATGGCCGGAAGGTTAACGATTGATGAGGTGGGCGTGCGGCTCGAATCGATTTGGGTGTTTTCGTGGCGGGAACGGGTGCTATGCTCGCCATGGGCAGAATCATGACACGCTGGTCAGGCGGCGGGGCGCAGCGTTCGCGGAGGTAAATGGCCGATGGTGTCGGACGGTACCTTGCAACGCGTAAGCCTTGACGAGCGCGGTTCGCCGGACGCGGAAGAGTCGGTCGAGCGCGCCGAAGGGGTGGTGCAGATCGCTGGCAGCATCAAATGGTTCGATGTCTCCAAAGGCTATGGATTCGTCGTTCCCGATGGCGGCGGCCGCGATGTGCTGCTGCATGTGACGTGTCTTCGCCGCGGCGGCTTCACGACCGCGCAGGAGGGCGCCCGCGTCGTCTGCGAGGTCGTCGCGCGCGAGCGCGGGTTCCAGGCGCTGCGTGTCCTCTCCATGGATGCCTCGACCGCCCTCCATCATTCCCAGCTGCCTCAGGCCCGCACCCATGTGTCGGTTCAGCCGGTCGGCGGCTTTGAACGCGCCTGGGTGAAGTGGTTCAACCGCCTGCGCGGCTTCGGCTTCCTGTCGCGCGGGGAGGGGACGGAGGATATCTTCGTCCATATGGAGACCCTGCGGCGCCACGGCTTGACCGAGCTTCGGCCGGGGCAGATGGTGCTGGTCCGCTTCGGGCCCGGCCCCAAGGGGCTTATGGCCGCCGAGGTCCGACCAGAGGGGGCCACCACGCCCTCCTCGCACTAGGGAAGGCGCGCCCGCGCTCCGTCTGTATGAACTTTCATGTTGTCACGGCTGGTGAGCGGAACCTCGTTGCCGCCCTTGCCCGCTGGATGTGCTTCCTGGTGCTCCTGGCCGGTCTCGGCCTTTTGGTCGCGCCGGCGCATGCGGCGAGCTTCGATCCTCTGACGATAGAGACTCGCAAGGGCACGATCCATTTCACCGTCGAAATGGCCACGACCCCCGCCGAGCGTACCAAGGGACTGATGTACCGCACCGAGCTCAAACCGGATGCGGGCATGCTGTTCGATTTCGAGGTCGACCAGCCCGTCTATATGTGGATGAAGAACACCTACATTCCGCTCGACATGCTGTTCATCAGCGCCGATGGACGGATCGCCTCCATTGCCACGGACACCACGCCGCTCTCGACCGAGACGATCTCCTCCGGCGTGCCGGTGCGGGCGGTGCTCGAACTGCCGGCGGGTACGGTGCGCGCCCAAGGCATCGCCGTTGGCGATCGTGTCAGCCACCGCATGTTTGCCCGGCCCTGAAAGCCCTCCACGCCGGAAGGGCCGCGCGGCGTCTTGACGGCGCGGCGTGCGGATGCGATGCCGCTGTTCGGTGCCGGCGGTCACGCCGTCGCCTGGCGGGGTATAGCGCAGCCCGGTAGCGCGGAAGTTTTGGGTACTTCAGGTCGCAGGTTCGAATCCTGCTGCCCCGACCAGCCGGATATGCGAGATTTCCGGCACGACGCTTTGGGAGCGAGTTGAATGGTTGCACGCATCTACAAGCCGGCCCGTAACGCGATGCAGTCGGGCACGGCGAAGACCAAGCTCTGGGTGCTGGACTATGAGCCGGAGATCCCCCGGCAGGTGGAGCCGCTGATGGGCTACACCAGCTCGGCCGACATGAAGAGCCAACTGCGCTTGCGCTTCGAGAACAAGGAAGAGGCGATCGCCTATGCCGAGAAGCACGGCATCGCCTATCAGGTGCAGGAGCCCAAGGAGCCGACCCGCCGGCGCATCGCCTATGCGGACAATTTCAGTTTTCGCCGCCTCGGCCAGTGGACGCACTGACGCCGCGCAGAGCGACATCAAGGCCGCGTAGCTCAGCTGGATAGAGCAGCCGCCTTCTAAGCGGCAGGTCGCTGGTTCGAGCCCAGCCGCGGTCGCCATTCAGGCGGTTGATAGGGCGGCATCGCGCCGTCGATGATCCCCGGCTCGCTCATCCTGTGTCGTACGCGGCGCAACTGCGCTATCCGAACACGCGGAAGACATAAACCAGGATGAGCAAGGTGAGCGCCGCGAGGGCCGCCTTGAACAGAACCGAACCTTCTCCACCCATTCCGGCCTCCCTGTCTTTCGGGCCTCTATATCTTTCCGGCCTCCATGTCTTTCTTTGAGACATAGTGCGAGCCTTGCAGCGTCAACCCCCCCGGGCAGGATCCCGGCTCGGCCGCAGAACGGGTGGGTGTGCCGCCTTGGCGACGAACCGGACGCGCGTTAGCCTGCCGCGATGTGCAATCTCTACAGCCATCGAAGCAATGTGCAGGCGATTGCCGATCTCGTCGGATCGCTGCACAACGCGGCCGGCAATCTGCCCCCACAGACCGGTATCTTCCCGGATTATCCGGCCCCGATCGTCCGCCAGCGCGACGGGAGCGGGCGCGAACTGACGCTCGCGCGCTGGGGCTTGCCCTCGCCCCGCTTTCTGCTGGAAGGCAAGAATCGTGACGGCGGCATAACCAACATCCGCAATGTCGAGTCGCCCCACTGGCGGGCCTGGCGCGCGCCCGCGCATCGCTGCCTGGTTCCATTCACCAGCTTTTCCGAGAATGCGCCGCAAACCCATGAGCCGGTCTGGTTCGCGCTCGATGAAACCCGGCCGCTTGCGTTCTTCGCCGGGCTCTGGACCCGCTGGGCGGGCGTGCGCAAGGTGAAGGAAGGGCCCGTGTCGACGGATCTCTTCGGCTTTCTGACGACCGAGCCAAATGCCGTGGTGAGACCGGTGCATCCCAAGGCGATGCCGGTCATCCTCACGACCGCCGAAGAATGCGAGGTCTGGTTGCGTGCGCCCTGGAGCGAAGCCCGCCTTCTGCAGCGTCCCCTGCCGGATACGGCGCTGCTCGTCGTCGCCCGCGGGGCGCGGGAGGATCCGCCGCCGGAACCTACGCCGGCCGCCGACCTGTTCAGCGCGCTCGGTGCTCGCTGA
Organism: Pseudomonadota bacterium; assembly: GCA_023414975.1. Lineage (GTDB taxonomy): Bacteria > Pseudomonadota > Alphaproteobacteria > Rhizobiales > Xanthobacteraceae > Ancylobacter. The sequence goes on from JAEZMI010000142.1 coordinate 4,688, forward strand.
CACGTCATCGCGGCCCGCTCCGTCGATTTGCGCCTGAGCCTGGGTCCCGCTACATCGCGCGCGGGTCGCGCATGGTTGCACGCAGGGAGTCGTTCATGCCGCTTCGCCTTTATCTCGCCGGGCCCGATGTCTTCCGGCCGGACGCCGCCGGGCGCGGGGAGGAACTAAAGGCGCTTTGCGCGAAGGCGGGCGCGGTCGGCCTCTATCCGCTCGACGGGACGAATGATGACATCCGCCGGCGCTGTATCGCCATGATCCATGACGCGGACGCCATCATCGCCAACATCTCCCCGTTTCGCGGGGTCCACATGGACCCCGGAACGGCTTTCGAGATCGGGTATGGCGAGGCGCTGGGCAAGCCGTTTTTCCTTTGGTCGCAGGAGGGCCGGCCGCTCATCGAGCGTGTTGCGTCCGACCAGCATCGCCGCGACGGGGAGGGCTATCTCGTGGAGGATTTCGGGAAGCCCGAGAATCTGATGATCGTGCGTGACGGGCAGCGAGTCTGGGACAATCCGGCGGCGGCGATCGCGGAGGCCGTTGATGCGCTCGGCTTCACCCGCAAGAACCGGGAATTGCAGCACCAGACTCGCACCTCGGTACTCATCGCGATCGGGATCAGTCTGATCGTCGCGCTTGCGGCCGGCGTAGTGGTGGACCGGCTTGTGGGCTGGTGACGCCCCGCCTTGAGGACGCTACGTCAGATCCCTCGTGCGAGCGGCCTTGCCCTGCTATGATGGTACCGTTCGACGAGCCTGTTATCCGCATCTCGTCGGCTGACGGCGATCCCGCCAAATCCCACAGCCCAGGGAGGTCAGTATGCGCAGGTGGATTATCGGGACGATTCTCGCGACGTCGGTGCTCGCCCTAATGGCAGGGGCGGGTGAAAGGGCTGAGGCCCTGCAGGCCTCCATTCCGCATATGCAGAACCCGAACATGCAGTTCACGGGCCCCGTCGAAGGGACGCTGTATACCCGGACCGACGTGCTGCCCCAGGCGCGTCCGTGGTTCCCTTCGCTCGGGCCGAGCTATGGCCCTTACGCCGACCCCTGGTTCCCGCCGAAGGGGCAGGTCATCGTCACGCCGGCGGCGCGTCCGGTCACGAAATAGCCGGGACGATCCAGCATTCTTGATCCGTCGCTGGCATCTTAGCGGGCGACGGCGGGGCTGTTTGCCTTGACGGCCGGGGTGTCGCCTCTCTTGAATGGCGGCCGACTCGACGCGGTTCTGCGG
>JAEZMI010000206.1 GCA_023414975.1 Pseudomonadota bacterium
GCCGTGGACTCTCGCAGCCTGGATGTTTCTGACGATCGGCATCGCGATGGGATCGTGGTGGGCGTATTACGAACTCGGCTGGGGCGGCTGGTGGTTCTGGGACCCGGTGGAGAATGCGTCGCTCATGCCCTGGTTCGCCGGCACCGCGCTGATCCACTCCGCCGTGGTGATGGAAAAGCGCGACGCGCTGAAGGTGTGGACCATCCTGCTGGCCATCCTTGCCTTCTCGCTCTCGCTGCTCGGCACCTTCCTGGTGCGCTCGGGCGTGCTGACTTCGGTCCATGCCTTCGCCACCGACCCCTCGCGCGGCGTGTTCATTCTGGGCATCCTGATCTTCTTCATCGGCGGGTCGCTCGCGCTCTACGCCTTGCGCGCGCCGATGCTGCGGCAGGGCGGCATCTTCGCGCCGATCTCGCGCGAGGGCGCGCTGGTGCTGAACAACCTGCTGCTCACCGCCGCCGCCGCCGCCGTGCTGGTCGGCACGCTCTACCCGCTGGCGCTGGAATCCTGGAACGGCGCCAAGATCACGGTGGGGCCGCCCTATTTCAACCTGACGGTGGGCGCGCTGATGCTGCCCGTGGTCTTCGCCATGCCGTTCGGCCCGCTGCTCGCCTGGAAGCGGGGCGATCTCGCCGGGGCGGCGCAGCGGCTGATGGTGGCGTTCGGCGCCGGCCTCCTCATCGCGGCGCTCGCCCTCTACGCGCAGGGCGGCGGACCGGCGCTGGCGCCGTTCGGCATGGGTCTCGCGGCCTTCATCGTCATCGGCGCGGTCGTGGACATCGCCGAGCGCGGCGGCATCGGCCGGGTTCCGGCGGCAACCGCCGCCGCGCGTCTTCGCGGCCTGCCACGCGCCGCCTGGGGCGCGGCCATCGCCCATGCGGGTGTGGGCATCTGCCTGTTCGGCATCGTCGCCGAGACGAGCTGGAACGCCGAGCGCATTTCCGGGGTCAAGCTCGGCGAGAGCTTCGAGGTCGGCGGTTATGAGCTGACCCTGGCCCGGCTGGAGCCGCGCAACGGGCCCAACTACCGCGACCTCGCCGGCGTCTTCACCATCCGCCGCGGCGGGGTGGAGATCGGTACCGTCGAATCCTCCAAGCGCATCTTCCTCGCCCGCAACATGCCGACGACGGAAGCGGGCATCCGCACCTTCTGGTTCAGCCAGCTCTATGTGAGCCTGGGTGACGAACTGCCCGGCGGCGGCATCGCCGTGCGCGCCTATTGGAAGCCTTTCGTCACGCTGATCTGGCTCGGCGCGGTGGTGATGGCGCTCGGCGGGGTGCTCTCGCTCTCCGACCGCCGGCTGCGTGTCGGCGCGCCCAAACCCGCGAAGAAGCCGAAGCCGGCCGCGCCTCCGGCGCCGGTCGCGGCGGAGTGAGCGACATGCGGCGCGCGGCACTGGCTCTCGGCCTCCTGCTCGTCCTCATGGCGGGCCCGGTGCTCGCCGTGCAGCCGGATGAGGTGCTGCCCGATGCGAGGCAGGAGGCGAGGGCGCGCGAGCTTTCCAAGGAACTGCGCTGCCTTGTCTGTCAGAACCAGTCGATCGACGATTCCGACGCGCCGCTCGCCAAGGATCTGCGCCTGCTGGTGCGCGAGCGTATCGCGGCGGGGGACACGGACCAGCAGGTGCTCGATTTCCTCGTGGCACGCTATGGCGAGTTCGTGCTGCTGCGCCCGACCTTGCATGGCGCGAACCTGTTGCTCTGGGGGGCGCCCTTCGCCGTGCTGGTGATCGGCGCGGCCGGCGCCGTCATCGCCTATCGCCGCCGCCGGTCGGCCGCGGAGCCGTCCGCCGTGCCGCTATCGGCGGAGGAGGAGGCGCGGCTGCGCGCGGCCCTCGGCGAGGCGGATAAGGCCGGCGGTGACGTTACAAAAGTTTAACCGCCCCGCCAGCCTGCGTTAAGGCGACGGTCTCTAGCTTCTCGTTCAACGCCTCCCGAGCCGGGGGGACCGACGTTGAACGAGGATCGCTACATGTCGCGCACCGCGCCTACCAAGAATGCTTCTTCCACCCTGCGCCGCAGCCGCACCCGCCTGCTGGCCGGCGTGTTCACCCTTGCTCTCGCCGGCGGCGCCGTGGGCGGCCTTCTCCTGCCCGAGAGCGTGACCCCCGCCAACGCCCAGATCACCACCAACCAGCCCGCCGGCACCTTCTCCTTCGCCGATATCGTCGAGAAGGTCTCGCCCGCCGTGGTGAGCGTCAAGGTGAAGAAGGACGGGGACGAGGTCGCCTCCAATGACGAGGGCGGCCAGAACATCCCGCCGCAGATCGAGCAGTTCATGCGCCGCTTCGGCCTCGGCCCGAACGGGCCGGAGATGGGCCCGCGCCGCGGTGGCCCCGGCCATGGCCGCGTCGTCGGTCAGGGTTCCGGCTTCTTCATTTCCGCCGACGGCTATGTCGTGACCAACAACCACGTCGTCGATGGCGCGTCCGAGGTCGACGTGACCCTGACGGACGGCAAGACCTACACCGCCAAGGTGGTGGGCACCGATCCGCGCACCGACGTCGCGCTGCTGAAGGTGGACGGCAAGTCCGACTTCCCCTGGGTAAAGCTCGCCGGCAAGGCGCCGCGCGTGGGTGACTGGGTGGTCGCGGTCGGCAACCCGTTCGGCCTCGGCGGCACCGTGACTGCCGGTATCGTCTCCGCCCGTGGCCGCGACATCGGCTCCGGCCCCTATGACGACTTCCTGCAGATCGACGCCCCGATCAACCGCGGCAATTCCGGCGGCCCGACCTTCAGCCTCGATGGCGACGTCATCGGCGTGAACACCGCCATCGTCTCGCCCTCCGGCGGCAATGTCGGCATCGCCTTCGCCATCCCCTCCGAGACGGTGATCGAGGTGGTGGATGCGCTGAAGGCCGGCGGCCAGGTGGCGCGCGGCTATGTCGGCGTGCAGATCCAGCCGGTCAGCGACGAGGTCGCCGAGGCGCTGGAACTCAAGGACGCCCAGGGCGCGCTTGTCGCCCAGGTGCAGCCCGGCACGCCCGGCGACAAGGCCGGCCTGAAGGCGGGCGACGTTGTCACCGCGATCGACGGCGCGACCATCAAGGACTCCCGCGAGATGTCGCGCGAGATCGCTCGCAAGAAGCCCGGCACCACGGTTAAGCTCTCCGTGCTGCGTGACGGCAAGACGATCACCGTGCCCGTCACGCTGGAGCAGCTGCCGACCGATGTCGCATCCAACGACGCTGGCAAGGGTGGTGAAAAGGAAGAGGGCAGCCGCGACGTGCCGCGCCTCGGTCTCAGCCTCGCCCCGGCCAAGGGTGTCGCCGGCGCCGGCGACCAGGGCGTGGTCGTCACCGAGGTCGATCCGAACGGCCCGGCGGCCGAGCGCGGCCTGAAGGCGGGCGACGTCATCCTCGACGTCGGCGGCAAGCCGGTGATGAGCCCGCGTGATGTGCGCGACGGCCTCGCTGCGGCCCGCAAGGACAACCGCAAGGCCGTGCTGATGCGCGTGAAGTCCGATCAGGGTACCCGCTTCGTCGCCATCTCCCTGGGCGATCAGCGGGGCTGATCATCGGTTCCGGCGCAGTCTGATCCGTCGCCCCTTGGGCTGCGGCCGGTCCGATGGCGCGGGGAGTCCGAAAGGACTTCCCGCGTCTTCGTTTCAAGCATTCGCAACCGTGCTCACGGTGGCACCGCGATAGGCGCGAGGGCCGAAATGACGTACATGGACATGAGTTCCCATCGCTTCGATTCCGCCCGGACCGATGAGCCTCTGACGCTTGATCCGGCGGACATCAGGAAGAGTGCCGAAGACGCCATGCGCTTGCTCGTCGTGGAAGATGATCGCGATGCCGCCGACTATCTGCGCAAGGCGTTCCGCGAGGCGGGCCATGTGGTGGACCTTGCCGCCGATGGCGAGGACGGCCTCGCTCTGGCGCTGGACGGCGGCTATGACGTGCTGATCGTCGACCGGATGCTGCCGCGCCGGGATGGCCTGTCGCTGATCTCCGAGCTGCGCGGACGCGGCGACAAGACGCCGGCGCTGATCCTCTCCGCCCTCGGGCAGGTGGATGACCGCGTGACGGGCCTGCGCGCCGGCGGCGACGATTATCTGCCCAAGCCCTACGCCTTCTCGGAGCTGCTCGCCCGTGTCGAGGCGCTCGCCCGGCGCGGTGGGCCGCAGGCGACGGATACGGTCTACCGCGTGGCTGATCTCGAACTCGACCGGCTGGCGCATCGCGTCACCCGCGGCGGACAGGAAATCGTGCTCCAGCCGCGCGAATTCCGGCTGCTCGAATATCTGATGCGCCATGCCGGGCAGGTAGTGACGCGCACCATGCTCCTGGAGAATGTGTGGGATTATCATTTCGACCCGCAGACCAACGTGATCGACGTCCACGTCTCGCGCCTGCGCTCGAAGATCGACAAGGGTTTCGATCCGCCGCTGCTTCATACGGTGCGCGGCGCGGGATACATCGTCCGTGACGTCGCTCGCTAGGCTGATCCGTTCTTCCGCGTTCAAGCTGATCGCGGCCTATATCCTCATCTTCGCGCTCTTCGCCGGGTCGGTCATCGCCTATCTCGGCTGGCACACGCAGCGCCTCGTCACCCGCCAGGCGGTCGAGGCGATCGAGAGCGACATCCGCTTCATGCAGGGCCAGTTCGAGCGCGGCGGGGTGAGCCGGCTCGTGCAGGTCATCAACCGCCGGTCACGGGCGCCGGATGCCGGGCTGCTGCTCGTCACCAGCTTCAACGGCGAGCCGCTGGCGGGCAATGTGCTCAACCTGCCGCTCAACTTCCTCGACAAGGAGGGCTGGCGCGAGATCGACTATGTCGGCTCGGAGGAGCAAAGCGGGCCGCCGAGCCGCGCGCTGGTGAACGTGATCTTCCTGCCTGGCGAGTTCCGCCTGCTGGTAGGCCGCGATGTGGTCGAGCGCGAGGAACTGCGCAAGATCATCATCGGCCCGGCGCTGTGGGGGCTAGGCCTGCTCGTCCTGATGGGCATTGCCGGCGGCCTGTTCGTCACCCGGCGCGTGCTGAAGCGCATCGACCGGATGACCGCGACCTCCGAGATCATCATGGCCGGCCATCTCTCGCGCCGGCTGGATGTGGACGGCACGGGCGACGAGTTCGACCGGCTCGCGCTGAGCCTGAATGCCATGCTGGAGCGCATCGAGACGCTCATGGCTGGGCTGAAGGAAGTTTCCGACAACATTGCCCATGACCTCAAGACGCCGCTGACCCGCCTGCGCAACCGGGCCGAGGATGCGCTGCGCACCGCCCGCACGGACGAGGAATGGCGTGCCGCGACCGAGCAGACCATCGACGAATCCGACGGGCTGATCCGCACCTTCGACGCGCTGTTGATGATCGCCCGCGCCGAAGCCGGACAGGCCAGCTCGTCCATGGTGCCCTTCGACCTCGCCGGCATGGCTGAAGGCGTGGCCGAACTGTACGAGCCGGTGGCCGATGAGAACGGGTTGGACCTGACGGTCGATGTGGAAGGGCCGCTTCCCGTGCGCGCGGTGCGCGAACTGGTGGCGCAGGCGCTGTCCAACCTCGTCGACAACGCCATCAAGTACAGCACCCCGGAAGTGCCGGGGGAGCGCCGGGAAATCCGCGTCGAGGCAAAGCCGCTGGACGGGCGGGCACGGCTGGTGGTGAGCGATCAGGGCCCCGGCATCGCCGAGGCGGACCGGGCCCGCGTGCTGGAACGCTTCGTGCGGCTGGAGGCCAGTCGGACCCGGCCGGGCTTCGGCCTTGGCCTGTCGCTGGTCGCCGCGGTGGTCCACCTGCACGGGGGAACGATCACGCTCGACGGCAACGATCCCGGCCTGAAGGTCGTTATCGACCTGCCGCTCGACTCGGGCGAGGCGGGAGTGGTCTGAAGAGGCGCATTCTGAGGCAGTTACGCAACTGAATGCCTTAGGATTCGGCAACGAAATCCGGCTACAGTCGGTGCGCGACAAGGGGGCCGACAAAGGCATGGCGGAGAAGCGCGCCGACACGGTACGGGCCGGGGACAGCATCGCGCCAACAGGCGGTGCGGTTGAGGGAAACGGTCCCGTGCCCGTGGCGGACGGCCTTGTCGCACGGCTGCGGCTTGAGACGGGCTCGCGCGCTCCCGCCAAGCTCCCGGCGGCGCTGCGAGGTGTGTTCGAAGCCGCCGAGCCCGCGATCCGCGCCCGTCTCGACGCGCTGATGGCCGACCATGCCGGCGCGCGCGGCGTGCTGGCGCGGGTCATCACCCATTCGCCCTTTCTCACCGAACTCATCCGGCTCGATCCCGCCCGCCTCCTGGCCGTGCTCGAAGCCGAGCCCCGCGCCGCGCTCGCCGCCGCCCGGGCGACGATGCGTGCGTCGGTCGCCGCAGGCCGTGATGAGGCCGGTGTGGCGCGGGCGCTGCGCCGTCTGCGGGCGCACAGCGCGCTCACCATCGCGCTGGCCGACATTGGCAATGTGTTCGACCTGACGGTGGTGACCGCCGAACTCACGGCGACCGCCGATGCGGCCATCGCCGCCGCCACCGACTTTCTGCTGCGGGAGGCGCAGGGCGAGGGCAAGCTGCGCCACGGCCGTCCCGAGGGCTGCGGCTACACGCTGCTCGCCATGGGCAAGCACGGCGCGTGCGAGCTCAACTATTCCAGCGATGTCGACCTGATCGTGCTGTACGACCCCGAGGTCGCCCCGCTGGCGGATGGCATGGAGGCGGCGCCGTTTTTCGTGCGACTGACCCAGCGTCTCGTGCGTCTCATCCAGGAGCGGACGGCGGATGGCTATGTCGCCCGCGTAGATCTGCGGCTGCGGCCCGATCCGGCCTCCACGCCGGTTGCCGTGTCGGTGGAAGCGGCGCTGGACTATTATGAGCGTGAGGGCGCAACCTGGGAACGGGCGGCCTATATCAAGGCGCGGCCGATCGCCGGCGACCTTGCCGTGGGCGACGCCTTCCTCAAGCAGCTTTCCCCCTTCGTCTGGCGCCGCTCGCTGGACTGGGCGGCGGTGGCGGATGTCCATGCGATGAAGCAGGATATCCATGCCTTTCGCGGCCACGGCGCCATCGCGGTCGACGGCCACAATGTCAAGCTCGGGCGCGGTGGCATTCGCGAGATCGAGTTCTTCGCGCAGACCCAGCAGCTCATCGCCGGGGGGCGTGACCCCGGCCTTCGGACGCCTCGCACATTGCAGGCGCTGGCCCGCCTTGCCCGCACCGGCTGGATCAGCGAGGAGGCGCGGGCTGAACTGGACGAGGCCTATCATTTCCTGCGCCGCGTCGAGCATCGCCTGCAGATGGTCGCCGACGCCCAGACACATTCGCTGCCGGAGGACGAGGAGGCGCTGGCCGATTTCGCGCGCTTCATGGGGTATGCCAGGCTGCCGGCTTTCGCCCGCGCGTTGACCGAGCGCCTGACCTGCGTGCAGGACCATTATGCCCGCCTTTTCGAGGATGCCCCGCCGCGCGCGACGGTGGAAGGGCGGCTCGACTTCCCGCCGGGCAAGGATGACCGCGAGACCCTGAACACCCTGCACAAGCTCGGCTATGCCGACCCGCTCGCGGCGAGCGCGCTGGTGCGGGGCTGGATGGGCGGCGAGTACCGGGCGCTGCGGCCCAAGCATGTACGGGCCGAGCTTGCCGCCATCGTCCCGCTGCTGCTTGATGCGCTCGCCCGTGGCGGCGCCCCCGATGCCGCGCTGATCGCCGCCGACCGCTTCTTCCAGGAGATGCCGACGGCGCTGAGGCTGATGCCGGCGCTGGTGCACAACCCCGACCTGGTGCGCCTGCTCGCCACCATTCTCGGGACGGCGCCGCGTCTCGGCGAGATGCTGGCGCACCGCCCCTCTCTGATCGACGCTCTGCTCGACCCCAGCTTCTTCGGCCCGCTGCCCGACGAGGCGACGCTGACCGAACGCCTCGACCGCGAACTGGAGTTCGCCGAGGATGAGGAAGATCTGCTGGATCGCGCGCGCCGCTTCCGGCAAGAGCAGCATGTGCTGATCGGCGTGCGCATCCTTTCCGGCACGCTGCCCGCCGCGCGTGCGGGCGAGGCCTTCGCGCGGCTGGCCGATGTGCTGATCCGTGCGCTGGAGACGGCGGTCGAGGCCCGTTTCCGCGAGGCCCATGGGCGGGTCGCCGGGGCGGAAATGGCGGTGCTCGCCATGGGCAAGCTCGGCGGGCGGGAGATGACGGCGGGCTCCGATCTCGACCTCATCGTGCTCTATGATTTCGACGCCGAGCACCCCGAAAGCGACGGGCCAAAACCCCTCTATGGCGCGCAGTACTTCGCGCGGCTGACGCAGCGCCTCGTCAGCGCGCTGACCACGCCGACCAATGCCGGCCAGCTCTATGAGGTGGATCTGCGCCTGCGTCCCTCAGGCCGCTCCGGACCGGTGGCGACGAGCCTGCCGCGTTTTGAGGTCTATCAAGCCGAGGAGGCCTGGACCTGGGAGCACATGGCACTCACCCGCGCCCGCGTGGTGTCGGCCTCTCCCGCTTTCCGGGCGCGGGTGGAGGCGGCCATCGCCGAGGTGCTCCGGCGCGAGCGCGACCCCATCCGGCTCGCGGAGGATATCCGCGACATGCGCCGCGCCATTGCCGACGAGAAGGGCGATGAGGACCGCTGGGACCTGAAATACGCCAGAGGCGGGCTGGTCGATATCGAGTTCATCGCCCAGTATCTCGCGCTCGCTCATGCGCGGGCGCATCCCGCCATCGTCGATACCTCGACGCTCAAGGTCATCACCCAGGCAGCGCAGGCAGGGCTCATCGAGCCGCAGGACGGCCAGCTTCTCGCGGACACCGGCAAGCTTCTGCATGACCTCACCCAGGTGCTGCGCCTGTGCATAGCCGGCACCTTTCGGCCGGAAGAGGCTAGCCCCGCCTTGCGCCGGCTTCTGGCCCGCGCGGGGGCGCTGCCGGATTTCTCGACGCTGGAGGCCCATCTGTTCGAAGCGCAGGATGCGGTGCGCGAGGCGTTCGAGCGCATCCTATCCCCACAGCCGTTGCGCCAACGCCGGCGCGCGTGACGCTCACGCCGTGGCGGACAGTTTTTCAGCTACGCTATCGCCGATGGCGAGGCAGGCGGTCAGGCCGGGCGACTCGATCCCGAACAGTTGGACGAGGCCGGGCACGCCGTGCTCGGCCGGGCCGTCGATGCGGAAGTCGGCGGCGGGCGTCCCCGGCGGTGTGATCTTCGGCCTTATGCCGGCATAGGCGGGGCTGAGCGCACCGTCCGGCAGCGCCGGCCAGTAGCGGCGGATCGCCTCGTAGAAAACCGCGCCGCGCGCGAGAGCCACGTCGTAATCCATCGCCTCGATCCACTCGGTGTCCGGCCCGAACCGGGCCTGCCCGCCGAGATCGAGCGTGAGGTGGACGCCGAGGCCGGCCTGCTCCGGCACGGGGTAGATGAGCCGCGCGAAGGGCGCCTTGCCCGACAGCGTGAAGTAGCTGCCCTTGCAGAAAAAGGCTGGCGGGATGCTCGCCGCCGGGATGCCCTCGATGGCGCGGGCCAGCGGCACCGCACCGTGCCCCGCGGCGTTGACGAAACTGCGGCAGCGCAGAGCCATCGGCGCCTCGCCGCCCACCCGCAGGATGATCCCGTCCGCCGCAACCTCGCCGCCCAGGACCGGTGCGTTGAAGGCGATCATGCCGCCGGCATCTTCCAGATCGCCGCGCAGGGCGAGCATCAGCCCGTGGCTGTCGATGATGCCAGTGGCCGGGGAGAGCAGGGCCGCGACCGCGTTGAGAGCCGGCTCCACCGCCCGCGCCTCGGTTCCGGTAAGGGGTTCGAGACTGGTGACGCTGCAGGCGCGCGCATGGGCGTCAATGGCGGCAAGCCGCGCCGTTTCCGCCTCCGTCGTGGCGACGATCAGCTTGCCGCAGTTGCGGTGAGGAATGGCCCGTTCGGCGCAATAAGCATAGAGCGCGTCGCGCCCGGTAACGCAGAGCCGCGCCTTCAGCGTGCCGGCGGGATAATAGATCCCGGCATGGATGACCTCGCTGTTGCGGGCCGAGGTTTCCGAGCCGATGAGACCGGTCGCTTCCAGAACCAGAACGTCGCGACCCGCAAGGGCGAGTGCGCGGGCGATGGCGAGGCCGACCACCCCGGCGCCCGCGACCACGCAATCGATAAACGTCGGTTCGTCGCTCATGAGCGAGGTTTTAGCGGGCCGGCGCCGCCGGCGCATTACGATATTGCAGCGCAGGCCGGCCCTGCAGCGGCAGGCGGATCACCACCGTCGTGCCGACCCCCTCGGAGGAGCGCAGGCGCATCGTGCCGCCATGCAGCTCGACCAGGGATTTGGCGATGGCAAGGCCGAGGCCGGAGCCTTTGTAGGTTTTGGTGAACTGGCTCTCGACCTGCTCGAAGGGCTTGCCGATCTTGGCGAGCGCGCTCTTGGGGATGCCGATCCCGGTATCCTCGATCACCAGCAGCGCGGCGCGGTTCGACGCGCGGGTGCGCACGGTGATGCGGCCATGCTCCGGCGTGAATTTGATCGCGTTGGACAGGAGGTTGAGGGCGATCTGCTTGAGCGCGCGCCGATCGGCCTCAATGGTCAAAGCCTCGTCGGTCTCGCTCGTGACGGTGAGGTGCTTCTCGTCGGCCCGTACCGACATGACGCGGATCGCATCGGCGACGATCTCGTCGAGATTGGTCGGCTGCAGATTGAGCTGAACCCGGCCGGCCTCGATGCGGGACATGTCGAGAATGTCGTTGATGACATCGAGCAGGTAGCGGCCGGAGTCGCGGATGTCGCGGCAGTACTCGTTGTACTTCTCGCTGCCGAGCGGACCGAACAGGCCGCTTTCCATCAGTTCGGAGAAGCCGATGATCGCATTGAGCGGCGTGCGCAGCTCATGGCTCATATTGGCCAGGAATTCGGACTTGGCGCGGTTGGCGTCTTCGGCCTTGGTCTTCTCATCGGCGTAGTTCTGCGCGAGCTCGGCGAGCTGGAGGGCCTGCATCTCCAGTGTCTGCTGCGATTTTCTGAGGTCGGCGACCAGCGCCATCAGGCGCTTCTCGCTCTCCATGAGCCGTTCTTCATGGCGCTTGAGCGCGGTGATGTCGGTGCCGACGGAGACGAAACCGCCATCCTTGGTGCGCCGCTCGGCCACCTTGAGCCAGCGGCCGCCTTCCAGTTGCGCCTCGAAGGCGCGGGCGCCTTCCTCCGGCCGGTCTTCGGTGCGCAGGGGGATGCGAACCACCGGCTGGCGGGCGATGGCGGCGATGGTCTCGAACGGCGTGCCCGGCGCGACATTGGTGTCGCCGAAGCCGTGCAGCGACTGGAACTTGGAATTGCACAGCACCAGCCGGTTGGCGCTATCCCAGAGCACGAAGGATTCGGAGATGCTCTCGATGGCATCGCGCAGCCGCATGTCGGCCGTGGCGGTGCGCTCGGCGAGGCGCCGTTCCTCTGTGACATCGACGGCGATGCCGACGAGATGGGGCGGTTCGCCATTTTCCTGCGCCACCACTTCCGCCCGCGCGCGCAGCCACACCCAATGCCCGTCCGCGTGCTTCATGCGGAACACGCGCTCGATGGTTCGGCCCGGCTTGTCGGCGATTTCCTTGGCGACGTCGTAGAGATTGGTGTCGTCGGGATGCACCAGGGCGGCGACCTCGCCAAACGAGACGAGCTCGTCGCGCGGCTCATGGCCGAGCATCTCGAACATCGAACTCGACCAGAACATTCGCCCGCGGCCCATATCCCAGTCCCACAGGCCGCAGCGCCCGCGCGAGAGGGCGGTGTCGATACGCGCGCGCACCGTGTCGTAGATGCCGTCCGCCTCCCGCGCCCGCGTCGCCTGCCAGTGGAAGGCGAAGCCGAGGATCAGCAGCACGGCGCCGGTCGTGCTGAGCAGGGTGACGGTGAGGATCGTGTCGGATTGCCAGGTGGCCAACGCGCTCGCGATGGGCTGGAGCGCGACCAGCTGCAGCGGCAGGGCGTGGAGATTGTGCACGGTGGCGAGGGCCGGCGTGCCGTCCGGCAACGCGACCTCAAGTACCCCTGCATCCTCCGCGAAGATGGCGAGCGCCTGCACATTGCTGATGAGGTGGCGGATCTGTTCGGCCGTGGTGCTGGTGGTGGCGCCGGATCCGTCGGCATCATGCGTCACCACCACCTTGCCGGCGGCGTCGACGAGACCGTAGCGGCGCTGGTCATCCACCGCGCGGGCGGGCAGGGCAGCGGCCAGGACGGCGTCCGCCGCGGCGCCGCCGGTGCTGCGGCGGTCGATGTCGCTGGAGATGGCGGCGGCGAAGAGGGCCAGCTCGTCCTTGGCGTTGGCGAGGGCGTCCGCGCGGTAGGAGCGGATCTGGATGATCGCGGCGACGGCGACGATGGCGATGAACGCCACGATCAGCGCCGGCACCGCCTTGCGCATGAAGGGTTCGGCGTCGACCAGCCGCTGATAAGCAGGTTTCGCGACCGTACGCGCAAGGCCTTGCATGGCCTGCGCGCGCACGGATGCGCCTGCAGCGTTGGCGCGCGCCATCGCTGGCCTCCCCCGAAGTCCCAGAGCCCCATTCCAGTCAAGGAGGGATGTGCCGCATCTCTCCGAATCACCCTGATTTGAATCGAATCGGCCCCTGCCTGTCCAGAGTCCCCGGGAGTCAAGTTAAGGAATCGGCAATCTCTGGGTGGTCGTTACGGTGCAGCGGTATTGTCGCCGCGACACATGGACGGTCGTAAAGTGCTGGTGCTATGGGCTCTCCGACTGCACGCGCATCCTGGAGATAAAAATGAGTGAAATTTGGTTCCGAACCGGTGAGGCAACGGTACTGGCGGCGGATGGTCAGTTCACCGATGCCATGCCGGAAGTGCTGATCGGTTCGGTGCGTGGTCCGGCGGGCCATGCTTTCGCGTCGATGATGGGCCAGGTGCAGGGTCACACGCGCATGTTCGTCGTCCGCGACCTGAACCAGCAGGTGCGCCCGGCGACGATGATGACCACCAAGGCCACCATCCACACGCTGGCCTATGTCGACCTGCTCGGCGGCGTCGTTCAGGGCGCGATCGGCGACGCGATTGTCGACGCGCTGGCCGAAGGCATCCTGCCGAAGGGCCAGGCGGATGAGCTCTGCATGATCGTGATGGTGTGGCTCGATCCCCGCTGCGCCGAGGACCCGAACCTCGACAAGGCCGACCTCTACCGCACCAATTACGAGGCGATGAAGATCGCCCTTGAGCGTGCCATGACCGGCAAGCCGACGGTCGATGAGCTGATCGCCAACCGCACGAGCGTGAAGCACTACGCGCTCGAGGGCGTGATCGAGTACTGAGAATTCTGACGGCCCGCCCTGCTATGGTGCGGGCCCTTCTCTCCTGCGCGCAGGTTCAGTCGAGCGCGCGCGCGGCGATGTCCGAGACGTCGGGTGACAGGCCCGGTGTTTCGGAAACCCCCCGCAGCGCGCTCTGGGCTCGGCCGGCGCGTGCGTATTCCAGCGCCCGCCAGCTCTTGAAGGCGGCGAGCAGCCGCGCGGCGACCTGCGGGTTCCGCTTCTCGATGTCCAGGATCGTCTCGACGAACAGGCTGTAGCCGGAGCCGTCGGTGCGGTGGAAGCCGGTCTGGTTGGCGGTGAAGAAGG
>JAEZMI010000324.1 GCA_023414975.1 Pseudomonadota bacterium
CCCGTACGACGCCGCCGTTCGAGCTCTTGCCGCCGCTGCCGCCGACCTTGAGCTCGCCGGAAATCGAGATGGAATTGGCGCTGGTGGCCACGCCACCATAGCCGCCGCCGCCGCCGACGCTCTGGGCGAAAAGGCCGAAGGAGCCGGTGCCCTGGGTGTCGATCCCGTTCGTGTTGGTGACGGTCACGTCACCGCCCTTGCCGCCGTCACCGCCCTTGCCGCCGACCGAAATATTGGCGTTGAGCTTGTTGGTGCTTGTCGCCAGGCTCGCGCCGCCACGCCCGCCGCCGCCGCCGACGGATTGGGCGAGAATGCCGATGCTGTTCGCTTCCTCGGTAAAGACCAGGCCTGAATTAGTCACCGCGACGGTGCCACCCGCGCCGCCCGCGCCGCCCTTGCCGCCCATCGCGACCGTGAGATCGAGCTCCGTCGGCTTCTCGGCCTCGCCATACACCTTCTCATAGGCCTTCTTGATCTGGTCCTTGTAGGCCTCGACCAGAACCGTTTCGGTGATCAGCGTGACGGCACTGAACACCTCACCCGCACCGGGGGAAACAATTCTTCCCGATTCGTCCTTCTGCCAGAGCTTCTTGCCGTTGGCGTAGAAGGACTTGGCGATTTTGAAGAACGATTTTGCCTGCTTCAGCCTGTCCGGCTTCTTTGCGCCTTCCGGCTTGGCCTTCTTGCCATCGGCATCGCCGATAAGTTCCAGAGCGTTCTTCTTGTCCTCTTCACTTACCTTGTCACCGTCCGCCTGCGCGGCAGCGGCTTTCTTGTCGCCCGGCTTCGCCTCTTTATCGCCGGGCTTGGGCTTCGACGTCGCCAGCTTGGTCACATGGGTGCGCAAGTCGTTGACCTTCACGAGTTCATCCACGAGCTGAAGGATGAACGCGCCGGTGTCTCCGCTGAGTGTCGGCGCCGCCTTTACGGTGCCGGCAAAGCCGCCGCCCTCGCCGCCGCCGCCGCCGACGCTCTGGGCGAAGATGCCGACCGAGCCGGCGCCCTTGGTCCGGATGACGCCGTCGGTCTGGTTGGTCACGGTTACGGTGCCGCCGGAGCCGCCGCTGCGGTTCTTCGTCGGGTTGGCCGGATCGATGAAACCGGCGTCGCCGCCCGCCTCAAGCGTGATGTTGAACTTGCCCTTGCCGGTCGCCATGTAGCCGCCGGCATCGCCGCCGCCGCCGCCCACGCTCTGGGCATGGATGCCCTTGGCGTTGTGCCCCTGGGTGACGATGCTGCCGCTATTGTCGACGTCGACCCTGCCGCCATTTCCGCCTTCACCACCGGCGCCGCCAACGGCAAAGTTCATCGTGGTCGCGCCGGCCATCGGCAAGGCGGACACGAGGTTGTTGAGATGGTCGTTCCACGAAATGCCGGAGGCCGCCTTGGCATCGCCCGACCCGCCATGACCGCCGCCGCCGCCGATGCTCATGGCCGAGATGCCGCGCGAGAAGGCGCCATAGGTCTCGATCGCGGCGTGGTTCTCGACCCGCACGCCCTTGGCGGCGTCGGTATATCCGTTGCCGCCGCCGCCGCCGCGGCCGCCGACGGCGACCACCATGCTGAGATTCTGGAAAAAGCCGACCATGTCCGCCGCGGACTTGGCGACGCCGCCACTGCCGCCGCCGCCACCGACACTGATGGCGTCGATACCGTCGGAACTCGAACCGTTGGTGACGATGTCGCCGAAGTTCCGCACCGTCACGCTGCCGCCGGCGCCGCCCATGCCGCCGGCCCCGCCGAGCGCGAAGGAGAGGCTGATCGTCGGCCATTCGGGCGGCGAAACCGCAAGCGCATAGCTGGTCGCATCACCGGCAATGCCGCCGCCGCCGCCGACGCTTTTGGCGATGATGCCGGCAGCCTGTATGCCGGAGGTGGTGATGGCGGACTCGTTGTTCACCTCGACATTGCCGCCCGCGCCGCCGCCGCCGCCCTTGCCGCCCACGGCAACGGTGAAAGCGCCCACCAGACCGGCGGATTTGGCCGTGGCGCTGCCGCCGAGGCCGCCGCCGCCGCCCACGCTCATCGCGATGAGGCCGGCGGAGCCCGCACCGGTCGTCGTGATCGATGGCGCGACGCTCGGTCCGCCTGCCGGCACCGCCTGCCTCATGGCGTCGCCGAGCGCGGCTTCCTTGCCCCAGGAGGACCGATAGGCATCGCTGAAGCCGTCGACGAGAACGTTGCCGCCCGCACCGCCGCCGCCGCCGTCGCCGCCGAGCCCGAAGCCGACAAAAGGCGAGGAGACGCTGGACGTGCCGCCCAGGCCGCCACCGCCGCCTATGCTCTGCGCCACCAGCCCATAGGCTTTGGCGCCATCGGTAGTGATGGTGCCGAGCTGCGTCACGTGGACGTTGCCGCCGGCGCCGCCGCTACCGCCTTCGCCCCCGCGGCCGAAGAACCAGGCATCCGCGCCGCCACCGGCGCCGCCGCCTCCCGAGCCCGCGCTGCCGGGCACGATGGCGCCGGCCTGAAACGCGGCGATGGCGTTGCCGCCGCCGACGCTCTGCGCCGCAATACCGGTCGCGCCGTCACCCTTGGTGTCGATCTTGCCGAAATTGCCGATATTCACGTCGCCGCCGGCACCTGCCGCGCCGCCCGGGCTCCCGTGGAAGAAGCCGTCGCCGCCGCGCCCGCCGGTGCCGCCGATGGACTGCGCCATCAAGCCGGTGCTGTACGTGCCATTTGTACTGATCGAGCCCTGATTGACGGCGAGCAGCCAGCCGCCGATGCCGCCACTGCCGCCAACGCCTCCCGCGTCGCGGCGCTGACTGCCGCCATTGCCGCCGGCGCTCTGGACGATCACGCCGGGCGAACGATCACCCTTCGTGCTGATGATGCCGCTATTGTCGAACCAGACATCGCCGCCGCGGCCCCCATTGGTGGCGTCGAGCTCTCCGTAATTAAGCGTGGCGCTGCTGCCTTCGCCGCCGAGGGACTCGGCGATGACGGCCGGCGCGCTTGCGCCGCGAGTGGCGATGGATGCGGATTTCTCCAGGCCGAGGTGGACGACACCGCCATCACCCCCGGTCAGCACGCTCGGCGAACCGCCATAGCGGACGCCGCCGAACGCAGCGTTGCCACCCAGTGAGCGTGCCCAGATGCCCGAATACTGCCGGCCTTCGGAGCTGATGGAGGATTGCAGCCAGACATCGACCTGGCCGCCGTCACCGCCACGGCCGACCTGACTGGCGGACTGACTGACAGTATCGCCGCCACGCCCGCCCTGGGAATAGACCAGCATCATCGCGCCGCCGCCGGTCCACCAGGGACCCATCGCGCTCGTCCGTCTCACCGGGTACCAATTGCTGCCGCGCGGCAGTTCAAACAGCGGCTCGGCGGAGCGGTTCGGCTGATCGCCTTGACCGGACAGGGCGCCGCGCTGCACCACGCTCACGCGGCCGCCATCGCCGCCACGCGCGCCGGGTTCCCAGGCGAATGCCGCCGACGCACCCGTGCCGCCGATACCGCCCATCGAGCCGAGCTGCACCGCAACGCCCTGTGCCACACGGGTCGTGTAGTCGTTCAGCAGCGCAATGGTGCCGCCAGCCTGACCTGGCGTGGCCGGCGTGTTGGCGCTGAAGGTGCGCGCGGTCGCGTCATTGCCCTGCGCACCGTAGAGTTCACGAAATGAGACGCTCTCGACGTTGGATGGGCGCACGGGTGCCGATGTGCCGGCGGCGGCCGGCACGGCCAAGAAAGCCAGCGGGACGACCAGTGCCGCCCGGCTGATGCCCGACAGCCAAACGTTACGAGAGTAACCGAGTAACGGCGCCGCAAGTCGGATGGAGTCAGATGACATCAAGCACAATCTCTACAAATCTGACGCAGCGTATCCGTCAAAGGTAACATTAGGCGCGCGGTCATGCTCGTTTTTGTAAGGCTTTAGACAAATATCGTTGTTTCGATGATTTTGTAAATATATTTATTATGACATAGAACGATAAGTAAAATTGAATTATATTCAAGTTTTTGATTTGACGTTTATGGTTAATTGGGATGTCGTCGCGACAATATTTCGAAGACGGCAAATGCCGGTCGGCGAGTTGCGAAAAACCTATGCGACATATGCAGCAGGTTTGCATCGGATCCCCATCACCAGCCCGCCGCGGTGTGGCGACATTGCGTTCATCGATTGGCGCGCGGAACGCCGACTCTTGAGGAGCCGCCGTAGCGCCGGGTCGTGGTCAGGTTGTCGTGTTGAGGCACTCATGAGCGTTCTGGACCGCCGGATTTTGCGGGATGATCAAGAGGGCGGGTGTTGCCTGGTATCGATAAGACGCTGGTTTCGACGCTTGACCGGGCCAGAAAGCCCTCTGGCCAGGCGGTAATCCGCCCGCTTCGCCGCCGCACCGCCGCTCGTCCACCGACACGACGAAAACCACGCGCCAAAACAAACTCAACGCTGGATGAACTCAAGCCAGCTTCATTGTCTGTCGCATATATGATCTGCGAAGTCGAAATACATTATATCCAATCTGGATATCCAATTTGGCAGCATTTATCGTTGAAGAGCGTCGTACCCCCGCAGTGTGGTGAAGGTATTTCTCTAGGGCATGCACCGATGAGCCCCTGACCGCAGGCCTATCGGCGGGCGCGGGACGCCTGCGTGTTCAGCGGGTTGTGGCAGGCCGGCGGGGGATTGTTTTCGAGCGAAGCCGTGTGCTGGGCGGAACGCCGACGGACGCGGTTTCAGGCGCCGTCTCCCACAAGGCGCGGCATGTCTCACAAGGCGCGGTTTAAGCGCGTGCCCGCGTCGCCGCGATCGTTCATGCACGAGATCCCTTCCCGTCACCGCGCCCGTCATCCGCGCCAGGCGCGCGAATATGGGGTGAGGCCGGGTAGCCGGCAAAGGAGGGCAGGCGGCCGCGAACTCGCTGTTGTCCGTCTATTCCACCGGCGGTGACGGGCGCGTCGGATCATCGGGACAGATCGGCAGAGGCGGCAGAGCCGGCGCGCATCACGCCCTGTCCCGCAAGCGGGCGGGGCCGGGTCGGTGTCCGCCCGTCCCGCCGCTTGAGGCCGACGGTCGCTACTTCGTCGCGACCGCCTTCGCGTAGGCCTTCTCAAGCTTCTCGAGCTCGGCGCAGCCCTTGGGGCAGAAGATCTTCAGCGTGACGATGTTCTCCTGCGCCTTCTCCAGGCGACCGGTGGTGATGAACAATTCGCCCTGGTACTGGATCGCCTGCAAATGCTCGGGATTGTAGTAGAGTGCCTCGCGGTACCATTTGTCGGCCTCGTCATAGCGGCCAACATTGCGCAGGCTGAAGGCGAGCAGGTTGAACACATCCGCGTGCCGCACCTTCAGCGCCAGCGGTTCCAGCTCCGCGACCGCCTTGGCATAGTCCCCGGAATAGATCAGCGCGCGAATGGGCGCGAGGTCCGGCAGCGCGTCGGAGGGCGGTGTGTCCACGGCGAAGGCGGCGCTGGCCAGCGTCGCCGCCGTGACGATGAAGGCGCCGCGCCACCACGCGTGTGGCCCGATAGGCCGCGCCATCACGCGGCCTCCACCTGGACGGCATACTCGCCCATCTGATCGAGAATACGGCGCTTGATCCCGGCAAAGGCCGGGCTGCCGCGGTCGCGCGCATGGGGGAGGTCGACCCGCACTTCTTCGACGATGCGGCCGGGATTGGCGTGCATCACCAGGATACGGTCGCTGAGATAGATCGCCTCGTCCACATCATGCGTCACGAGGATCATGGTGGTCTGCTCGATGCGCCAGATGCGCAACAATTCTTCCTGCAGGCGAAGCCGGGTAAGCGCGTCCAGCGCGCCCAGCGGCTCGTCGAGCAGCAGCACTTCCGGCCGGTTCACCAGCCCGCGGGCGATGGCGGCACGCTGCGCCATGCCGCCGGAGAGCTGATAGGGATAGGCCTTCTCGAAGCCG
>JAEZMI010000392.1 GCA_023414975.1 Pseudomonadota bacterium
AGCCGAACGATCTCGAACCGCCCGCGCGCGCCCTCGCGCCCGTGCTCGATGCGGTGAAGGCCGCACTTGTGGCGACGCCGGGGGCGCGGCTGGTGCGCATGTCCGGCTCCGGCGCGACCATGTTCGCGCTGTATGACGATTGCCGCGCCGCCGCCCGCGCGGCCAAGCAGATTGCAGCCGCCCGGCCGGGCTGGTGGGTCAAGCCGACCGTGCTCGGCTGAGGCAGGGAACAGCGAGGCAGAAACCATGGCGAGCGTGCCCGTGACCACCCCTCTTGTCTTCGCCCTCGCGGCCTTTCTGGAAATTGCCGGCTGCTTCGCCTTCTGGGCGGTGATGCACAGCGGGGCGAACCCGCTCTGGCTGGCACCGGGCGTCCTCAGCCTCATCGCCTTCGGCGCGGTGCTCACCCAGGTGGAGGCGAGCGCGGCCGGGCGCGCCTTCGCCGCCTATGGCGGGGTCTATGTCGCGGCCTCGCTGGTCTGGCTCTGGTCGGTGGAGGGGTTTCGCCCGGATCGGTGGGATCTCGTCGGCGGGGCCGTGTGCCTGGTCGGGGCGGCCATCGTGGTGTTCGGCCCGCGCGGCTGAGCTACCCCAGCACGGCCTCGAGCCGGCGTTTCACCTCGTCCTTGGCGGGTTCCGCCGCCTTGAGGATCGCCAGGACGCGGAAGAAGTCGAGCACGCGGAAATCATGCACGTTGGGCCGGATGAGGATGTCCGGCGCCCCGGATTTGAGCTTCTCCCCGACAATCGCGCTCGCCATGATCTGCAAGGTCGCGAACATCGCCTCCAGCGACTGGGGGATGCCACGCGTATCCGCGCCATGGCCGCCGGTGATATCCACGGCGAGCACGATCTCCGCCTTGGAGCGCAGGAGGTCGAAGGGCAGCGGGTTCACCGCCCCGCCGTCCACCAGCGTGTGCCCGCCCAGTTCCACCGGGCGCATCAGGCCGGGAATCGCCAGCGAGGCGGCGATGGCCGGACGGATCGGGCCGTGGTCGAACACCTTCTCGCAGCGGCCCCAGTAATCCGTCGCCACGACCTGGAAGGGAATGACGAGCTCGTCGAACCCTTCCGGAACCGCCGCCGGCAGGAAGCCGGCGACCACCCGCTCGGCATCGACCAGCACGGGATTGCCCAGCCCGCCGAAAAGGTCGGCGATGCGCCCGACTCGGGCGGCGAGCAGGCGGCGCATCACCTCGCCACGGTTGCGCAGCGTGTGCGAGACGAGCTGGCGTATTTCCTTGGCCGGCATGCCCGCCGCATAGATGCTGCCGAAAAACGCGCCGATGGACGCGCCGGCGATGGCGCAGGGGCGAATGCCGAGTTCGTCCAGCGCCTCGAGGACGAGGATGTGGGACAGACCCCGCGCCCCGCCGGAGCCGAGCGCCACGGCGATTCGCGGCCCTGCCGGGGCGGTCGCGGGCAGGCTTTCGCCGGAGACGAAAACGCCCTGATGAGGCGTCTCGGCGGGCGGCTCGGCCGACGGGCGTGTGCCGCGCCGGCCGCGGGAAGCGGCGGGATGTTCGTCCATGACCGCACCTCATGCCGCCTGCACGCGGCAATTATATGAAAGGATGCGCGCTCAGACAGGATCGCTCCCCAGGGCGCGCCAGGCGATATCGCTGCGGCAGAAGCCGTCGGGCCAGTCGATGCGGGCAACGGCATCGTAGGCCCGCTCGCGCGCCTCGGCCACATTCGCGCCGATGGCGGTGACGTTGAGCACCCGCCCGCCATTGGCGACGAGCACCGCGCCGGCCCGCTTCGTGCCGGCATGGAACACCTTCACGCCCGGAATCTGCTCGGCCGCGCCGATGCCGGCGATGCGCGTGCCCTTCTGGTAGCTGCCGGGATAACCGCGCGCCGCCATGACCACGGTGATCGCGGCTTCCGGCCTCATGGGCACGGGCTGGTCCTCCAGCTGGCCGGTGGCCACGGCGTGCAGGATCGGCAGGAGGTCGCCCTCCATGCGCAGCATCAGGACCTGGCACTCGGGGTCACCGAAGCGGACATTGTATTCGATCAGCTTCGGCCCCTCGCGGGTGATCATCAGCCCGGCGAACAGCACGCCGCGATAGGCGCTCGCCGCATCCGCCAAGGCGCGGGCGGTGGGCTTGATGATGTCGTGCAGCGTGCGGCGCTCCATCTCGGCCGTGAACACCGGGGCGGGCGAATAGGCGCCCATGCCGCCCGTATTGGGCCCGCGATCTCCATCATAGGCGCGCTTGTGGTCTTGCGCCGAACCGAAGGGAAGCACCGTCTCGCCATCGACGAGGCAGAAGAACGAGACCTCCTCGCCCTCCAGAAACTCCTCGATGAGGATTTCCGTGCCGGCCCCGCCCATGGCGAACACCTCGTCGACGCCGTCCAGCGCCTCGTCCACGCTCATGGCGACGATGACGCCCTTGCCGGCCATCAGGCCGTCGGCCTTCAGCACAATCGGCGCGCCATGGGCGCGGATGAAGGCGCGGGCTTCCTCGGCCTCGGTGAAACGGCCAAAGGCGGCCGTCGGAATGTCATGCGCCTTGCACAGCTCCTTGGTGAAAAGCTTGGAGCCTTCGAGCTGCGCGGCGACACGGCGCGGGCCGAAAACCGGCAGGCCTTCGGCAATCAGCCGGTCGGCGATGCCGTCGACCAGCGGCGCCTCGGGGCCGACCACGACGAGGTCGATCTTCTCCGCCCCGCACAGGGTGACGAGCGCGTCATGGTCGTCGAGCGGAATGTCGAAGCAGGTCGCGTGCTCGGCGATGCCGGGATTGCCCGGAACCGCGTAGAGCTGGCCGAGAAGCGGGCTCTGCGCCAGCTTCCAGGCGAGCGCGTGTTCACGGCCACCCGAACCGAGCAGTAGAACATTCATGCGGCAAGCCTCCAGCGCCCCGACCTTGCGTTTCGCCTAAACGTTCAGGCCGCACGGGGCAAGGGTCGTGTGGCTCGCCCGCCCTGCTACGCGGAGCCGTTCAGCCTCACCCCTACTCGTAAGCGAGCGCCACCACGGGGTCCATGCCGGCGGCCTTGCGGGCGGGCAGGTAGCCGAAGATCAGTCCGGTGAGGAAGGCGCAGCCGAAAGCCAGAACCGGCGGCAGCAGCGACAGCACGATGGTAACGCCGAGATATTCGAGCCCCAGCGCCACGCCGATGCCAAGCGCCACGCCCACCGCCCCGCCAACGCCGCACACGACCAGGGCCTCGGTGTTGAACTGCAGCATGATGTTGCTCATGCGCGCCCCCGTCGCCATGCGGATGCCGATCTCGCGGGTGCGCTCCGTCACGCTCACCAGCATGATGTTCATCACCCCGATACCCGCCACCAGCAGCGAGATGGCGGCGACGCAGCCGAGCACCAGGGTGAGCGTGTTCTGCGTCTCGAGGGCCGTTTCCAGGAACTGCGCGGTGTTGCGCACCTGAAAATCCTCCGCCTGATGGCGCTCGGTGATGATGCGAGTGATCGCCTGCTCGACCTGCGGAATCTCCTCCGCCTTCTCCACCTTGACGGTGATCGAGTTGACGAAGCGCCGGCCGAACACCCGCACGAAGCCGGTGGAGATGGGCACCAGCGCCACATCGTCCTGGTCCTGCCCGAAGGCGTTGGCGCCGCGCGGGGCGAGCACGCCGATCACCTCATAGGGCACGTTCTTGACCAGCACATACTGGCCCAGCGGGTCGTCCCCGCCGAACAGGTTGTTCACCACCGTCTGGCCGAGCACGATCACCGGCGCGTAGGCGCGCACATCGGCCGGGGTGAACATGACCCCGCGCGCCAGGGACCAGTCGCGCGCCTCCAGATAATCGGCGCTGGTGCCGGTGACGGAGGTGTAATAGTCGGCCGAGCCCACGCGCATCGTGTAGCGGCCGGTGCGCTCGGGCGCGATGGCGCTTATGCCGGGTATGATCCGCAGCGCGTCGGCATCCTCCGGCAGCAGCGTCGCGTTGTCGCCGCTGCTGCGCACTCCGGCCGCGCCGGGGCGCACGATCAGGAGATTGGTGCCGATCTGCGAGATGCGCTCCAGCACGCTCTGCTTGCCGCCATCGCCCACCGCCAGCATGGTGATGACCGAGGCGACGCCGATGACGATGCCCAGCAGCGTCAGCGCCGTGCGGAACAGGTTCGCCCCCATCGAGGCGAAGGCCATGCGCACGGCTTCCGCCAGATCGGGCACGAAGCGGGCGAACCCGCCGGCACCGCTGGCGCGCGCCCCCGGCAGCGGGGCCCGCGCGGGCTCCGGCTCCCGCCGCTCGTCGGAAACGATATGCCCGTCCTGAAAGCGCACCACGCGGCGGGCATGGGCGGCGACGTCGGGATCATGGGTGATGAGGATGACCGTGTGGCCTTCCGCGTTCAGCTCGGTCAGCAGCGCCAGCACGTCCTCGCCGCTGCGCGAATCCAGCGCGCCGGTGGGTTCGTCCGCGAGGATGACCGGGGCGGCGTTCATCAGCGCGCGGGCGATGGAGACGCGCTGCTGCTGGCCGCCGGAAAGCTGGCTCGGGCGATGCTCGGCACGCTCGCCAAGCCCCAGCCGGGCGAGCAGCCGGTGCGCCCGCGTCGTGCGGCTCTCCTGCGGCGTGCCGGCATAGATGGCGGGGATCTCGACATTCTCCGCCGCCGTCAGCATCGGCAGCAGGTTGTAGCGCTGGAACACGAAGCCGAAGGTCGAGCAGCGCAGCGCCGCGAGCTGGTCGGGGTCAAGCCCGGCGACATCGACGCCGTCCACCCGGTAGGTGCCGGAGGAGGGACGATCCAGGCAGCCGACGATGTTCATCAGCGTCGACTTGCCCGAGCCCGACTGGCCCATGATGGCGACGAACTCGCCGGGATGAATGGCGAGCGAGACGCGGTCGAGCGCGCGCACCACCGTCTCGCCATTGGGATAGATACGGCTGACATCGGTGAGCTCGATGATCGGGCGCAGCGGCACCGCGCGTCCCGGCGCGGGGGCAGGCAGGGCGTCGAGACGCGTCGCGGCCGCGGCGCCGTCAGCGGTGCCGTCAGCGGTGCCGTCAGCGTCTTGGCTCATGCCCGCATGCGCATCCTCGCTCATCCCGCCCTCCTCAGCCGAGGCGCAGCGGCATGGAGGGCGGACGCTGGCCGCCGGGGCCGCCCGGCCGCGCCCGGCCCCCCCCGGGCCCCGGGGTGACCCTTTCGCCCCGGTCCAGCCCCG
>JAEZMI010000423.1 GCA_023414975.1 Pseudomonadota bacterium
CAGCATGACATAGCCCGCATCCTGCGCGCCCGCCGCCGCCGCCGAATCGAGGATGCGCTCCATTTCCGCGTCCGTCACCGCCGGGACGACCGGGGCGACCAGAACGGCGGTCGGCACGCCCGCCTCGCTCAGCCGGCGTATGGCCTCCAGCCGGCGCGGGGGCGTGGCCGCGCGCGGCTCCATGATGCGGGCGAGCTTGTGGTCGAGGGTAGTAATGGAGAGCGCGACCTTGACCAGCCCGCGCTCGGCCATCGGCGCGAGAATGTCGAGATCGCGCAGCACCAGCGCCGACTTCGTGACGATGCCGACCGGGTGCCCGAAATCGCGGAGCACTTCCAGAATGCGGCGCGTGAGGCGCCATTCCTTCTCGATCGGCTGATAGCCGTCCGTGTTGATGCCGAGGGCGATGGTGCGCGGCTCATAGCCGGGCTTCGACAGTTCCTTCACCAGGAGCTCGGGCGCGTCGGGCTTGGCGAACAGCTTGGTCTCGAAATCGAGCCCGGCGGAAAGCCCCTGATAGGCATGGGTCGGGCGGGCGAAACAATAGACGCAGCCATGCTCGCAGCCGCGATAGGGATTGATCGAGCGGTCGAAGCCGACATCGGGCGAATCGTTGCGGGTGATGATGGTGCGCGGCTTCTCCACCGTCACGCTGGTGCGGAAGGGCGGCAGATCATCCAGGCTCTGCCAGCCGTCGTCGAAGGCCTCGCGCGCCGTCGGCTCGAAGCGGCCGGCGGCGTTGGAGAGCGCCCCGCGCCCGCGCCGCCGCTCCCCCTCCACAAAGCGCGCCTGCGGCGGCTCCGGCGCGGCGATGTCGATCTCGGAGATGCCGGTGAGATCGCGCGCCGCCGCCGCGCGGGCGGCCTGCTCGGCCGCCTCCCGCTCCTGCGGCAGACGGCCGAGATGGCGCGGCCCCCGCTTCGCCGTGCGCGCCGACGCGGCAGGCACCGGCGCGACACCGGAAGGGGGGAGAGGTGACGGGATGCGTTCCATAGGGTCATTTTTAGCCCGCGTATGAGAACATATCAAGAACACATGTCGAAAAACTGCATCAGGCCTGTACGCACCGGACATGGTGCGATAGGCAAAATGACGTTCTTGCCAAACCCTTATGCGCCAACCACTCGCGCGTTCCCCTGAGGTGCCCTGCCGCGTGATCTCCATCGTCATTCCCACCGGTGACACGCCCGGACTGCTCGTCCCCACCCTCGCCGCCCTGGTGCCCGGCGCCGCCGCCGGCGTCGTGCGCGAAGTGCTGCTGGTGGACGGGCGCGAATCGGCGGATGTGGCGGAGATCGCGGACGCCGCCGGCTGCGAATATCTGCACGGGCCCGCCGATCCGGGCGCTCGGCTGCGGCTGGGCGCGCAGGCGGCACGCATGCCATGGCTGATGTTCCTCGCGCCCGCGGGACTGCTGCAGGAAGGCTGGACGCGGGAGGTGCGGAGCTTCACCGACCAGGTGGAGCGCATGGGCGCGACGGACCGGCGCGCGGCCACCTTCCGCCTGGCGCTGGACGGCTTCGGCGTCGGCCCGCGCGTGAAGGAAGCGGCGGCGATGGCGCGCTATGCGCTGACCGGGCGGGCGCGGCCCGAGCAGGGCCTGCTGATCCACCGGCGCCTTTACGACATGCTGGGCGGGCACGAGGCCGGGGCGCAGGCCGCGCGCCGGCTCGCCGCGAAGGTCGGGCGCGGGCGGCTCGTCCTGCTGCGCTCGCAGATCCTGCTGCCGGAAGGCTGAGACGCCCGACCGGCGTCACGAGGCCCGCAATTTGCCGCGCTTCAGGTGCTCGTCGAGCCGGGGCAGGATCTCCACGAAATTGCAGGGCTTGTGGCGGATGTCGAGCTGCTGGGCGAGTATGCCGTCCCAGCCGTCGCGGCAGGCGCCGGGCGAGCCGGGCAGGCAGAAGATGTAAGTGGCGTTTGCCGTGCCGGCGGTGGCGCGGCTCTGCAGGGTCGAGGTGCCGATCTTCTGGAAGGAGATCATGTGGAACACGGTCGAGAAGCCCTCCATGCGCTTCTCGAACAGCGGCTCCACCGCTTCCGGCGTCACGTCACGGCCGGTGAAGCCGGTGCCCCCGGTGGTGATGACGACGTCGATCGCCGGGTCGGCGATCCAGGCCGACACCTGCCCGCGAATGGCCTCAACGTCGTCGGTGACGATGGCGCGGGCGGCAAGGCGGTGGCCGGCGCCTTCAAGGCGCTCGACCAGCGTGTTGCCGGAGCGGTCATCGGCAAGGGTGCGGGTGTCGGAAATGGTGAGCACCGCGATGGCGAGCGGCACGAAGGCTTTCTCGGTCGAAACGGACGTGTCGCTCGCGGCGCTCATGCGGCGTGATCCTCAGATGCTGCGGCTCTCGAACGTGTTGCACTGCTTGAGCGAGCCGCCGTCGAGCCCCCGCTTGAACCAGCGCGTGCGCTGGGCGGAGGTGCCGTGGGTGAAGCTGTCGGGCACGGCATAGCCCTGCGCCTGCTTCTGCAACCGGTCGTCGCCGATGGCGGAAGCCGCGTTCAGCGCCTCCTCAATATCGCCGTCCTCGAGAATGCGCCACTGGGCGTTCGCGTGATGCGCCCAGACGCCGGCGAGGCAGTCCGCCATCAGTTCGACCCGGACGGAGAGCGCGTTCGCTTCAGTGCGGGAGACCTGGCGCTGGCGCTGCTGTACCTGCGCGAGAATGCCGAGCTGGTTTTCGACATGATGGCCGACCTCGTGGGCGATGACATAGGCCTGCGCAAAATCGCCGGGGGCGCGGAAGCGGCGCTTCATTTCGTCGAAGAAAGCGAGGTCGATATACACTTTCTGATCGGACGGGCAGTAGAACGGGCCCATCGCCGATTGCGCGGTGCCGCAGGCCGAGCGGGTGCCGCCGGTAAAGAGGACGAGGCCCGGCGGGCGGTAGGTTTCGCCCTGCGCGCGGAACTGCTCGGTCCACACATCCTCCGTCTGGGCGAGCACGGCGCTGACGAACTGGCCCTGCTGATCCTGAGGCGGGGTGCGGCTCGCCTGCTGTTGCTGGGGGGACGGCTGGCTGTAGCCGCTGTCGCTCCCGCCCATGAGAATTTCCGCGCCGCCGATCAGGACGGCCGGGTTGATGCCGGTGGCCCAGGCGATCAGGCCGACGATGATGAGGCCGCCGATGCCGAGCCCTCCCCGGCCGCCGGGCAGTCCTCCGCCGAACCCGCCGCCGCCGCGCCGGTCTTCCACATTGCTGCTGCGCCGGAAATCTTCCCACCGCATGGCCATCCCTCCCGCAAAGCGCCACGGCGCGGTGCGATGGTGATGCACCGGCCGTGGCGGCAATGCACGGAAAGGCCGGCGGTTCCGTCGAGACCGCCGGCGCCGTCGCGCAACGGGGTTCAGGCCCGCTGTTTTGCCAGGCCGGCGAGCCAGTCGCGCGCCAGCGTCAGGTCCGCCTGCGACAGGCCGTGCCCGACGGGAAGCGTGCGGTGATCGAGCCGCGCGCCGGCGGCGGTGAGCTGGGCGGCGAGGCGGGCGGCGTTCTCCTCCGGCACGATGGGGTCCATGCCGCCGGAGAGCAGCAGGACCGGCGTGCCCGCGAGGTCCGCCTCCGGCGGCTCGGCCAGCGGCACCATGGCGCGCAGCAGAACGGCGCCGGCCAGCACGCCCGGCCGGGTGAGGAGCGTCGCGGCGGCGATATTGGCGCCGTTGGAAAAGCCGACCGCCACGGGGGCGGCAAGCTTGTAGGCGCTGCGCGCCTGCGCGACGAAGTCGGCGAGCTCGCCGGCACGCAGCCGCACATCCGCCTCGTCGAAGACGCCCTCGCGCAGGCGCCGGAAGAAGCGGGGCATGCCGCCCTCCATCACCTTTCCGCGCGGGGAGAGGAGCGGCGCGTCGGGCGCGATCATCCGGCCGAGCTGGATGAGGTCGTTCTCGTCGCCGCCCGTTCCATGCAGAAGCAGTAGCGGCGTGGCGGCGGGATCGCGGCCGGGCTCGAAGCGGTGGAGGAAGGAGAGTTCGGGCGTGGCGGATGCACGGGACAGCGGAGCGTTGACGCTCATGACGGCCTCCTGGCGTGAAAAGCTGGCGGACAGGCGAACCCGCCCGCCGGAAGCGGCGGGCGGGTTCGATGGGGATCAGGCGATCTCCGGCAGCACGGCCTCGATCTGGGCGCGGCGGCTCTCCAGGAAATCGGGGAGCTTCAGCGCCTGTCCGAGGGTGGCGGCCGGCTCGTCGGCGTCGAAGCCGGGAATGTCGGTCGCGATTTCGAACAGCACATGGCCGGGCTCGCGGAAGTAGACGGACCGGAAGTAGTTGCGGTCCTTCTGCTCCGTGGTGCGGATGCCGTGGTTCTCCTGCAGCTTCTTCACCATGGCGAACTCGGCCGCATCATCCGCCGCGCGGAACGCGATGTGGTGCACCGAGCCGCCGCCCATGCGGGCAGGGAGGAAGCCGCCGGCCTCATGGATATCGACGATGCCGCCGATCTGCGTGCCCTCGGCCTTGAAGCGCACTAGCGAGCCTTCGCGGCCGACTTCGGTGAAACCGAAGATGTCGGTGAGGATGGCGCCGGTCGGCGCCGCCTCGGCGAGCAGCAGGTTCACCGAATGGAAGCCGCGAATGGCGTGCTCGGCCGGCACATCGGTGCCGAGCCAGGCCGGCTCATTCTCCGCCCCGGCGACGCCGACCAGCGCGAGGCGCATGCCGTGCGGGTCCTTGAAGGCCAGCACGGTCTCGCCGAAGCGCTTGACGGGTGCGCTGTGAGCGACGCCGTTCTCGACGAAACGCTGCGTCCAGTAGCCGATCGACGCGGCCGGCACGCGGAACGCGGTCTCCTGCGTCTCGCCGATGCCGAGCCGGCCGGGCGCCACGTGATCCCACGGAAAGAAGGTGAGGATGGTGCCGGGCGAACCGGCCTCGTCGCCATAATAGAAGTGATAGGTGCCGGGATCGTCGAAGTTGACGGTCTTCTTCACGAGGCGCAGGCCGAGTGTGCGGGTGTAGAATTCGACGTTGCGCCGCGCATTGCCGGCGATCGCCGTAACATGATGGATGCCATTGCGGTTCATGATCTTGCCCTCTTCGGGAGCGCCAACCGCGCTCTGTTGGGACAAGAGATAGTCCGGCATCGACGCAATGGCAGCTCATTTCGTTTGCGTTGACGCAATGACGACTTGGCTGCTATGATTCCCTCACGCTGCCGGGCGGCGCTCCTGACGCCGCGCAGGGCGTGACGTCCGCCGGACGCCGCAGAGCCACCCGCAGGAGACCCGCATGGCGGAGCCGTTCAAGAACCTCGCCTGGGACGATTTCCGCCTCATCAAGGCCGTCGCGGACGCCAAGGGACTGCCCGCGGCGGCGGCCGCCATAGGGGTGAACCATTCCACCGTGTTCCGGCGCCTCAAGCAGATCGAGGAGCAGTTGGGCGCGCTTCTGTTCGAGCGGCACCGCACCGGCTATGCGCTGACCCCCGCCGGGGAAGAACTGGTGGCGCTGGCCAACCGGCTCGACGAGGAAATCACCTCCGTCGGCCGCAAGCTCGCCGGACGCGAGCCGGCGCCCTCCGGCGAATTGCGGGTGACGACGCCCGATTCGCTCCTGATCCACCTGCTGATGCCGATGCTCGCCACGTTTCGCGAGCGTTACCCGGAGGTGCGGCTCGACATCGTGCTGAGCAATCAGCCGCTGAACCTCTCCAAGCGCGACGCCGACGTGGCGGTGCGCGCCACCGACCACCCGCCGGAAAACCTTGTCGGCCGCCGCGTCGCCCGCATCGCCTGGGCGCTTTATGGCCGTTCCAGCGACTTTCCCGAGCTGGCGGCGGTGACGCCGGAGGAGCTGGACGCGCGCAACTGGGTATCGCTCGGTGATACGCTCGGCACGCTGAAGGCCGTGAAGTTCGTGCAGGAGAACGTCGCGCCCGATCGGGTCGCCTACAAGATCAACAGCGTCCTGGGACTGGCGGAGGCGGTGGAAAGCGGGCTCGGCATCGGCCACCTGCCCTGCCTCATCGGCGATGCCCGGCCCTCGCTGGTGCGGCTCGGGCCGCCCAATGACGATTACGCCGCGGATCTTTGGCTGCTGACCCACCCGGACTTGCGCCACTCGCCGCGCGTGCGGGCCTTTCTGGATTTTCTCGCGGTCGAGATCGCCCGCCATCGGCGCTTCATCGAGGGCGACGGCGGCCACCAGCCGGAACTGCCGGAGCCGGCCGCGGCTACGGCCTGACGCGGGCCAGCAACGTATTGCGCAGCCGCGTCAGCTCGCCCGTCAGTTCGGCGATGGAGTCGGCGTCGCGCCCAAGGCAGGCGCTGATCTCCGAAGGCACGCTCTCCGCCTCCGCGCGCAGCGCCCGCCCCTTGTCGGTGAGGAAGATGCGCACCTGGCGCTCATCGGCGGAATCGCGCACGCGGCGCACCATCCCGGCATTCTCCAGCCGCTTGAGGAGCGGGGTGAGGGTGTTCGTCTCAAGCATTACCCGCTCGCCGATCTGCCCGACGGTCAGAGCGTCTTCGGACCAGAGCGTCACCAGGACGATGAACTGCGGGTAAGTCACGCCCAGCCGGTCGAGGATGGGCTTGTAGACGCGGTTGAAGGCGTGATTCGCCGAATAGACCGCAAAGCAGACGAAGTGATCGAGATTGAGTGTTTCATCGTTGGACATTGGCAGCGGGATACCTTTCGACCCCATGCGGCAAAGGCCAGCAGCCTGACTCTCCCGCGATGCAACCACAAGCGGGAATTCTGGATACCCCGGCGCAATCCGGCGGCGGCGGGCGCGCGCGGACCATTTGATGAAGGCAGCGACGTCCTCTATAGCAGGGTGAACTCATGTCTCCGGGGGAATGCGAATGTCGGGAGGGGCTGCCACGACCAAGCCGTCCGGCATGGCCGAGCCTGTGCCCGCCAGTAACCCGAGCGCCAGCGACGTCAGCGCCACCGGCCGCCGCTCCGCCCGGCTGCGCCTGCGCGCGGCCTGGATGTACTATGTCGAGGGGATGACGCAGAGCGCGATCGCCGAGGCGCTCGACATCGGTCGCGTCACCGTCGTGCGCCTGCTGGCCGATGCCCGCCAGCTCAACGAGGTGAAAATCTCGCTCAGCCGCGAGATCGCCGAGCTGCCGCGCCTCGAAATGGGGCTTCAGAAGGCGTTCGGCCTGCGCGAGGCGGTCGTGGCGCCGCTCTCCGGGCCGCTGGCCGACCCGACCAGCGCTATCGGCGCCGCCACCGGGCAGGTGATTTCCGACCTCATCCGGCCGGACATGAAGATCGGCTTCGGTTGGGGCCGCACGCTGATGCGCGCGCTGGGATTCATCGACGAGAAGGCGGTGCCGAACCTGCAGGTGATCTCGCTGCTCGGCGGCATCACCAAGGCACGCCAGTACAACCCCTCGGAATTCGCCTGGCAGCTCTCGCGGATTTTCCAGGCCGATTGCCACCTCATCGCCGCCCCGGCCATCGTCGACAGCATCGAGACCAAGCAGGCGCTGATCGAGCGCTGCGGTCTCGGCACCGTCTATAATCTCGCCCGCGAGATGGACGCGGTGGTGCTGAGCGTCGGCGAGATGGAGGCGGAAAGCACCTCGCTGCGCTTCGGCTTCTTCTCCCAAGCCGATTGGTCGTCGCTGATCGCCGCCGGGGCGGTGGGCGATGTCGTCTACAATTTCATCGATATCGAGGGCCGCCCCGTCGACCACCCGGTCAACCGCCGCGTCATGTCGATTCCGATCGAAACGCTGCAGGCGACACCCGAGCGCATTCTCACCTCAGGCGGTCCCGGCAAGACGGGGGCCGTGCTCGGCGCGCTGCGCATGCTGCGCCCGACCGTGTTCATCACCGACGAGATCACCGCCGCCGCCGTGCTGAAGGCGGTGGACGCGGAGGGTTGATTCCAACGGGCGATCCTGGGGCCGATCTTGGCGGCGATCTTGGGGCCGGCCTATTTGCCTTGGGCGAAATGTCGAGTACCGAAGACCAACGTCGAATTACCATAACGGCAGCGCCGGCCTCGCCGCCGGCGGCAGCGCCGAAAGGAAGGGTTGAGCGCATGCTCGGGGCAAGCGGCATCGTACGGTCGGGCATCGCCGCCGAACTGGAACAGTGGACCGCCAAGCACGGCCCGGTGACGATCGGACTTGCCGGCGCCGGGCAGATGGGCACCGACCTCATCGTGCAGGCCGCGCTCATGCCCGGCGTGCGCATCGGCGCGGTGGTCGAACTGAACGCCCAGACCGCCATCGACGCCGCGCTGATGGCCGGGCACCGCCGCGAGGACGTGGTTTCCGTCGCGACCAGCGCGCAGATCGACCGCGCCATCGAGACCGGGCATTTCGCCATCACCGACGATTACCGCGCCATGTGCGCGGCCGGGCATATCGACGTGGTGATCGACGCCACGGGCAGCCCGAATATCGGCACCATCGTCTCGCTGGAGGCGATCCGCAACGGCAAGCATGTCGTGCTGCTCAGCGTCGAGGCCGACATCACCATCGGGCGCTACCTCAAGGAAGAGGCCCGCAAGGCCGGCGTGGTGCTGACCGGCGCCGCCGGCGACGAGCCCGCCGCGACCATCGAGCTGATGAGCTTCGCCCAGGCGCTCGGTCTCGACATTGTCTGCGCCGGCAAAGCGAAGAACAACGCCTTCAAGCCCGACGCCATTCCCGACGAGTTCGAGGAGGAGGCGCGGGCGCGGAACATGAACCCCCGCATGCTGGTCGAGTTCGTCGACGGCTCCAAGACCATGGTGGAGATGGCCGCGCTCGCCAATGCCACCGGCCTGGTGCCCGACGTGCCGGGCATGCACGGCCCGGCGGCGGATCGTGACGTGCTGGCGCAGGTGCTCTGCACCAAGGAAGACGGCGGCATCCTCTCGCGCTCGGGCGTGGTGGACTTCACGCTGGGCAAGGGCGTGGCGCCGGGCGTGTTCTGCATCGTCAAACCCCGCCATCCCCGCGTGCTGGAGCGCATGGCGGATCTGAAGGTCGGCCCCGGCCCCTGCTTCGCGCTGATCCGGCCGTTCCATCTCACCAGCCTCGAAGTGCCGCTCTCGGCGGTGCGCGCGGTGATGCACCGCCGGCCCGACATGGAGGTGCTGGACCATCCCGTCGCCGAGTGCACGGCCGTGGCCAAGCGCGACCTCAATCCCGGCGACACGCTGGGGCGCATCGGCGAATATGATTATCGCGGCTACACGATGAGCTGGCGCGACGCGCGGGACGGCCTCGTCCTCCCGCTCGGCCTCGCCGAGCGCGCGCGCGTCGTGAAGCCCGTGCGCAAGGGCGAGCGGCTGACCTATGACAATTGCGTGCCGGACGACCAGCTGATCGTCACGCAGATCCGCCGCCGGCTCGATCAAGCCGACGCGCAGTTTCTGGCGGCGTGAGGGCGCCTGCCTCAGGCGTTGCCGGGGCGGGATGTGGCAAGCGCGGTGAAATGCGCGTCGGCGAGGCGCGCCTCGGCTTCCGCCAGGGCTTCCGCGAGCTGGCGCACCTGCGCGGGATCGAGCACGAGTTGCAGCGCCGGCACCGGCTCGCCGGGTTTCGGGGCGCTGGTGCCGATCTCGATGCGCAGGCCAACCTTCTCCGTGCCGAACAGGGCGGTGGTGAAGGCCTGCATCGGCCACACCTTCAGGTGCCCCTTGTCGTCCTTGTCCCAATCGTCGAAGCGGCCAGCCATGGCAAATTCCTCACCGGATGATCGGACGCACGAAGCCGGCGCCCCTGTCGGTCCCGGTCTAGCACCAATCCCCGCCCCCGCGACAGGGCACGCCCGGCGCTGCGGCGGTGAGCCTCAGGCCGCGGGCGGCGTGGCGCGCGCGCCCTCTTGGCGCGTCTCGCGAAAGGTCCAGAGTGCGTTGCCGGCATAGTGCCAGAGCACGAGAAGGCCGGTAACGAGGATCTGGGCCGGAAGATAAGGCGCGCCGAGTTGGCCCGTCAGCAGCGCCATCAGCCCGGCATTGATGAGGAGGCCCAGCCCCGCCACCGCGAAGAACTTGCCGGCCGCTTCCACATGGCGCTTGTCCGAGCGGAAAATGATGCGCCGGCTAAGTTGATAGTTCACCAGCCCGCCGGTGAGAAATCCGGCCGTGGAGCCGAGCACCGGGCCGGCGAGGCCACTCTGCACGAGCCCGATCAGCACCGCATAATGGGCGGCAGTGCCGAGCGCGCCGAGTGCCGCGAAGAGCAGGATGTGCCGGACGCGCGCCAGCACGGCCCCGCCGTTCGCCGCCTCCATCACGATCCGGTGCTCTTGGGTCCTGGTCACGGCTTGGCCTTGGCGACCTGCGGCCCGAGCGTTTGCTGCAGCGATACCGCCGGGGTGTTGAAATCGATCCCCCAGCCCTCATCCTCGGGCATCTGGACCGGCAGGTCGATGGGCGGGTTCTTGCCGCGCACGTCGAACACGGTGGCAAGCGGCACGCCCATCCGGCTGATCGTGGCATAGGTCAGGCCCGGCACGTTGTCACAGCCGACATTGCGGGCGCTCAGGACGAAATCCGCGTCGTCCCAGTCCTCGACCATCTCGAATTCGGGGCCGAGATGGGTCGAGACCTGGGCATCCTCGGCGCAGACCGCGACCTTGTAATGGATCGGCGCCTTGCCGGGCGCGACGGCCGCTTCCTGCTGCAGCCCGTGCAGCAGCGTGAGGCTCGCCTCCTCCAGGCTCGCGCCCCAATAGTCGCCCTCGAAACGGCCCCAGGCTCCGGCGGTGCCCCCGACCAACTGATTATAGGCAACGTATTGATAGGGGTGCAGGCGGGCGAAGGTGTCAGCATTGACGGCGAACAGCGCCACTGCCGCCGACGCGAAGGCCAGGGCGGGCAGCGGGCTCGCGCCCAGCAGCAGCCGCCAGGCGGCGGTGAGGCCGAGCGCGCCCAATACCGTCACCGGCGGCAGCACGAACAGGAAATGGCGGATGCCGTTATAAAGCGGGGGGTGATCGGACAGGGTGAAGACGACCGGCACCAGAACCGCCAGCAGCACCGGCAGCAAAGCGAGGAGGCGGCGCGGATGGTGCGCCAGAAGCCCTGCCGTGCCTTGCTGGCGCAAATCGCGCACCAGACGCGCCAGCACGACACCCGCCATCGCCAAGGCCGCGACGAGCCCCATCAGCGTGATCTCGGGCAGCTTGATCAGCAGGTATTCCGACATATAGGTCGGCGGCAGCTGGTCGATGGGCAATTCCCGCCCGTTGAACAGCGTCTTCAGGTCGAAGGCGAAATTGTTGAAGGCGCCCATCGCCTTGAAAAAATTGGTCGGCGGCAGCACCGACCACGGCCAGGTGACGGCCATGATGGCGAGGGCGATGAGCCCGGCCACCGCAAGGCGCGGCAGCAGGCGCAGCGGCAGACGCGCCTGCCGCAACAGCGCCGCGCCGGCAAGCACCGTGACCGCCAGATAGAACACCGCGAAGACGCCACCGACGCGCAGCCCGAGCGCGCAGCCCACCGCGACGCCAAGACCCACCACGAGGCGCCAGCCCGGCAGTTCCGGCAGGCGGGCACCGAGCGCGGCGATGCAGTAAAGGCTCCACACCATGGCGGCCGCGAAGGGAACGTCCTTGGTATGGGTGAACATCGCGCCGCCATACATGCCGGTGACGGCGAGCATGAGCACCGCGATGATGCCGGTCTTCTCCCCGCCCAGCAGCCGGCCGAGCCGCCACACGCCGATCAACCCGACAAAGCCGAAGCCGGCGGACAGCAGGTGACGCCACTCATAGAGCGGGAGCGGCACGTATGGCTGGAGGCCGGCGGCGATGAGGTCGAACAGCCCGCCGTAAAGGTACAGGTTGATGTAGTGGAAGGCGCTCTCGTCGGCGAAGCCGCTGGCGTACCAGTTGAGCAGCAGTTCGCCATAGGCGTGCTGCACCGGCTCGTCATTGCTGAGGCCGTAATCGCGGAAGGTCAGCAGGATGAAGGCGGCGATGCCGGCGAACAGCGTGAGGCTCACCGCGCGGGTGAGTGTGGCCGAGCGCCACAGGGACGCAAGACGGGCGCGCACGGACATGGCGCGCAGCCGACCGGCCGCGGCCGACGGAAACGACGGAGAAACACTCACGAGATGCGACCGTCCGGCACGAGCGAGGGGGAACGCGTGCCATGATCGGCCGCTGCGTGAGCAAAGGCCGCCGCACCCAGCGAGACCGGGGTGAAGCCGATCTCGTCGGCGATGAGATAGAGCGGACGGCGCTTCACCTCGGTGAAGATGCGGCCGATATACTCGCCCATGACTCCGAGGCTGATGAGCTGAACGCCCGAGACGAAGAGCATGCTCACCATGATGGTGGGGAAGCCCGGCGTGCGCACGCCGAAAACCATCGCCTCGCCGATGAGATAGAGGCCATAGAGCCCCGACAGCCCCGCCAGCAGCACGCCGACGAAGGACCAGACGCGCAGCGGCACCATGGAGAAGGAGGACAAGCCATCAAAGGCATAGCGCAGGAGGCGGATCAGATTGAAGGAGCTGGTGCCGCCGGCACGCTCGGCCACCTCGAACTCGATCTCCTCCTGCCGGAAGCCGACCCAGCTGGTGATGCCCTTCATGAACCGATTGCGCTCGGGCAGCGCGTTGATGGCGTCCACCACGCGGCGGTCGAACAGGCGGAAATCGCCCGCGCCCTCGGGGATATCGACCTCGGAGAGTGCGTGGAAGAAATGGTAGAAGCCGCGGGTGAGCAGCCGGCGGGAGAAGGGATCCGTGTCGCGCGAGCGGCGCACCGCGATCACCATCTGCGCGCCCTCGCGCCAGCGGGCGATCATCTGCGGGATCACCTCCGGCGGGTGCTGGAGATCGGAATCCATCAGCACCACCATGTCGCCCACCGCGGCGCGCAGGCCAGCGGCCATCGCCGCCTCCTTGCCGAAATTCCGGGCGAAGCGCAGGGCCTTCACCGAGGGATCGGCGCGGCCAAGCTCGGTGAGCGTGGCGAAGCTGTCGTCGCGACTGCCGTCATCGACGAAGATCAGCTCCCGCGCTATGCCGGGCTCCGCATCCAGCACGGCGCAGAGCCGGGCATGGAGCGCGCGCAGGCAGCTCGCCTCGTTATAGACAGGAACGACGATGGAGATCAGGCGAGTTTCCCTAGGGTGCATATCCGGCATGTTTTCGTCGCTGGTTTTACTTACGCCTACCGTCAGGGAAGGCCGCCTGTCAAATCTTTAGAGCAGTTTTGGCTGTTCTGAAGCTTGCGAAGAAGTAAGATCGGATTGTGAACTTTCTTGGGCGTACCGAAGCCGATGGATAATGCCGTTAGACCCATAGTAATTTGTGCCGATGATTACGGCTTGAGCATGGGTGTTTGCGATGCAATCGAACAGCTGATCGCACAGCGGCGGCTTTCCGCGACCGGCGCGATGACCGGCATGGCCGCCTGGCGGGCGCGTGCCAGCGATTTCCGCGCGCTCATCCGCCAGCACCCGGCGGATGTCGGGCTGCACTTCACGCTCACCGGCCAGCGCCCGCTCACTCCCGCCCACGGCCTGGCGGCCGACGGGCGCTTGCCCGACATCGGGGCGCTGATCCTTCGGGCGTTTTCGGGGACGCTGCCGCGCGCGGCCGTGCGCGATGAATTGCGCGCGCAGCTCGACGCCTTCGAGGATGCGTGGAATGGCCCGCCGGACTTTCTCGACGGGCACCAGCACGCCCATGCGCTGCCGGGCATTCGCACGATCGTGGTGGAAGAGCTCGCGCGCCGTTACGCCGGCCGGCCGTTCTGGGTGCGCAATTGCCGCGAGCCGGCCGCCTGGGCGCGCCGGCGGGGGCACGGCTGGCGCAAGGCGGTGCTCATCGGCACACTGGCCGCCGGCGCCGCCGGGCAGGCGCGGGCGGCCGGCTTCGCCACCAATGACAGCTTTCGCGGACTTTACGACTTCGGGCCGGTCCCGGGCTTCCGCACCATCTTCCGCGCGGCCCTGACGGGGCCGGGGGAACGTGTGCTGGTGCATTGCCACCCCGGCACGGTGGACGAGGAACTGCGCCGGCTCGACCCGCTTCTGGAGCCGCGGGAGCGGGAACTGGCCTATCTCGCCTCACAGGAGTGCGGTGAGGATCTGGCCGCCGCCGGGGTTCGTCCCGGCCGTTTCTGGGAGATGACGGGGCGCTGAGCCTCAGGGGCGCTGAACCTCAGGCGCGCGGCGCCTTCGGGATGGCATCCACGGCCTCGGGCCGATCGACCGGGACAAGACGCCCCTCCTCCGCCTTGTAATAGTACTGGCTCGCTACCAGCCATCCCTTGAGCGGGCGCAGCGGCGGGATGCAGGTCAGCAGCAGCACCGGCAAGGTCGTGATGAGGTGGACCCAATAGGGCACCTGGAACGCCACCTCCAGCCAGATGCCGAACAGCACGGCGGGGATGCAGACGAAGCAAATGACGAAGAAGGCCGGCCCGTCCGCCGGGTCGGCGAAGGAATAATCGAGGTCGCACACCTCGCAGCGTGGGGCGAGCGCAAGGAAGCCGTCGAAGAGATGACCCTGACCGCAGCGTGGGCAACGCCCCCTTACCCCGGTCTCGAAAGGCGACAGCCCCGGCCATTCACGCGCTGACATTGCTTGATCTCCCCGCTTCCGGGCACCGCGCGCCCTCCTTGCAGGAGATGCGCCCTCCCCTGGGCGACGTCAATGAATGAATACAAACATTTATCCATTCAAGATACATTCAATATCATCTTGTATGGAAATTATTCTGCGTGGGGGATATCACCCCTCCTTGGGAGGTCAGGCGGGCGTTAACCAATTGCGGCGAAGCTGTGTCGCATCGAATGATCGATTCGCCCGCGCATGAGCTGTGTATGAGTAACGTCATCCCTTTCCCGGTCCGCGTCCCTGAGCCGGAACCCGAGTTCGACATCGACCTCTTCACCGCGGTGGATGTCGCCATTCGCGATCTGCGCGACATCGCCCAGCGGCTGCGGGGCGACGAGACCGGCCATGAACAGGCGCAGGAATGCATGCTCATGCTCGCCCGCGCCCTGGAGAGCGCGCGGCTGAGCGGCTGAGCGGCTGAACGGAGATCCGGATCAGTTCAGCCGATGAAGCTCTTGATGAGGTAAAGGGCGGTCTGCAGGAACGCCCAGATCACGCCCGAGACCACGCCCAGTGATCCGAAGGCCAGCGCCATGCCGGCGAGGATCCAGACGCCGTCGCGCTCCAATACCCCAAGGGCCAGAATGCAGATGGCGAGCGCCGGCAGCATGTTGCCCAGCGGAATGGGCAGCACCAGCACCACGGCAAGCACGAAACACATGATGCCGACGACATATTCGGCCGGCGGATGGGCCAGCGCCCCGAGCCGGGGCTGAAGCAGCCGCTCCGCCTTGGCAAGCCAGGGCAGCGCCTTGTCGATGAAACTGGCGAAATCGCGCCGCGCAATGGAGCGCCCGGCGATCACACGCGGCAGCCAGGGCCGCCTGCCGAGCGCGAGCTGCGCGGTCAGGAAGATCAGCGGCGCCCCGAGAACGGTTGAGGTGCCCGGCGGGGTCGGCAGCACATTCGGCAAGGCGAAGATCAGCATCAGCGGCCCGAAGGCCCGCTCCTGCATGGCGCGAAGCAGATCGCCGATAGCGATACGCTCACGGCTTGTATCGTTGGCGATACGGCTGAGGACATCCGACAGGCGGACCGTGTGGTGGGGCCCACCCGCTTCGCC
This sequence comes from Pseudomonadota bacterium, assembly GCA_023414975.1. Classification (GTDB taxonomy): domain Bacteria; phylum Pseudomonadota; class Alphaproteobacteria; order Rhizobiales; family Xanthobacteraceae; genus Ancylobacter. The sequence goes on from JAEZMI010000423.1 coordinate 15,602, forward strand.
GCCAGCCTTCCGCTCACCCTCGGACGCGGTGCCGCCAACCCTCGTGTCGTCGGACGAAAGATCGCTCGGCAAGACGGATCAACTCCTCGCGCATGCCCGCTGGCGGGCGCCGGGGCGAGCCTCACATAGGCGTCGACCGTGACGAGCACCAGACGGTCGGCGGATTTTCGACCGGTCAGGTCCAGCTGAACAGAAAGGCGCCCACCGCCACCAGCAGGATCACCACGGCGGCGATCGAGTGCTTCATCGTCCAATCATGCATGGTCATGGCGCTCTCCTTTGTCCTCACCTGTGGCGTCTCCTCGACCCGACGTCAATCAGCCTCCGCTCAATCGCGCCGGCCTCAATTGATCTGGCGCCGCGAAACGGGTAGCGAGGCCACCCTCTTCGCCCTTCCCGCGAAAGCAGCCGCGCGGTCACGAGGCGGACGGCCCGCGCCCAGGAGTTCCCATGGCATTCTGCGGCCTCGACTTCGGCACCTCCAACACCACACTCGGCCTGTGGCGCGCCGGCGCGCCCGTGCTGGCGCCGCTGGAGGACGGAAAGGTCACGGTGCCCAGCGCCGTGTTCTATGACCCCACCGGCGCGCTCTCCATCGGCCGCGCGGCCATGGCGCGTTACGTGGCCGGCGAGAATGGCCGCCTGATGCGCAGCCTCAAGGCGGTGCTCGGCAGCCCGCTTATCGAGGAAAGGACGCAGATCGGCCGCCGCGCCATCGGCTTTCGCGACGTGATCGGCGACTTCCTGAAGACGGTGAAGGCCCGCGCGGAGGCATGTGCGGGCAGCCCGCTCGACGCCGTGGTGCTTGGGCGCCCGGTCTTCTTCGTCGATGACGACGAAGGCGCCAACCGCAAGGCGGAGGAGGCGCTTCGCGATATTGCCGCCGCGGCGGGCTTTTCCGCGATGTCCACCCAGTTCGAACCCATCGCCGCCGCTCTGGATTATGAGCAGCAGGTGTATGACGACCAAATCGCCCTGATTGCCGATATCGGCGGCGGCACCTCGGACTTCTCCATCGTCCGCCTCGGCCCTCAGCGCGCCAGCAAGGCACAGCGCGACGACGACATTCTGGCCAATGACGGCGTGCGCATCGGCGGCACGGATTTCGACCGCTACCTCTCGCTCGGCACGACGATGCCGCTGCTTGGCTTCCGCAGCCCGATGAAGCGCCCCGGCCGCGACGTGCCGAGCGGCTATTTCCACGAGCTTGCGACGTGGTCGAGCATCAACCGGCTCTACACCGCGCGGACCCTGCGCGAATTGACCGAGGTGCGCCGGGAGGCGGCGCGGCCGGAACTGGTGGAGCGGCTGATCCGCGTGGTGGAGGAGCAGCGCGGCCATACGCTCGCCATGGCGGCGGAGGAGGCAAAGATCGCCCTTACCGACGCGCCCCGCGCCGAAATCGACCTGGGGTGGCTGGAAGCCGGGCTTTCGCTCGGCATCACGCCGCAGGAGCTGGAGGTGCATACCGGCGCGCTGGCCGAACGCATCGCGCGCCGCATCGGCCTCTGCCTTACCCAGGCCGGGCTCACAGGCGGCGACATCGATGCGCTGTTCCTGACCGGCGGCTCGACCCGCCTTGCCCATGTGCGCGCGGCCATCATGGCCGCGCTGCCCGAAGCGCGGGTGGTGGAGGGCGACACCTTCGGCTCCGTGGGCACCGGCCTCGCCATCGAGGCCGCACGGCGCCATGGTGTATGAAAGCGTGAGAAAGCGAGCGGCCCATCTCGATGGACGTCAGCCCGCTGCGCAGCCGGACGGCACATGCGCCAAGGCCATCGAGATGCATCATGGTATCTGAGTAGGGGGCATTTCGCGCGAGTATTCGTTATATCTGCGCGTCATCGCTGAACGCGGCGCGCGTTGCGCCCGCCCGCATGATGGCCGCTGATGTTGAAATTTCCCTCCGATATGGCGATCTCCGACGAAACCGATGGCCGCACCGACGCGCTGATGTTCGAGCTGGCGCCCATCTCGCTGTGGCTCGAGGACTTCAGCGCGGTCAAGGCGCTTTTCGAGACATGGCGGGCCGAAGGCGTCACCTCGCTGCGCGATCACCTGCGCGGCCGCCCGGACCGGGTGGCCGAATGCTCGCGCCGCATCCGCGTCATCAAGGTGAACCGCCGGACCCTCGACTTGTTCGAGGCCACCAGCCTCGACCACCTCGTCGCCAATCTCGACAAGGTGTTTCGCGACGACATGCTGAAGACCCATATCGAGGAGTTGGCGCAGCTCTGGGAGGGGCATCTCAGCTTCTCCAGCCATACCGTGAACTACACCATTTCGGGTCAACGGCTCGACATCCAGCTCAAGGGCAATGTGCTTCCCGGCTATGAGGAGAGCCTGGAGCGCGTGCTGCTGGCAGTGGAGGACGTTACCGGCCGGGAGACCGCCCGCCGCCAGGCGGCGCAGGCGGAGATCTATGCCCGTGGCCTGTTCGAGCACTCGCCCGTTTCGCTTTGGGTGGAGGACTTCTCAAGCATCAAGCAATTGCTCGACGATGTCCGGCTGCGCGGCATCCAGGATTTTCGCGTCTTCACCGACGTCCATCCCGAGTTCGTCGAACGCTGCATCAGCGAGGTGCGCGTCATCGACGTGAATCAACACACGCTCGACATGTTCGGCGCGCGCAGCAAGGCCGAATTGATCGCGAATATGGGCGCGGTATTCCGCGACGAGATGCACCGGCATTTCCGCGAGCAGCTGATCGAACTTTGGAACGGCAAGATTTTTCACCAGCGGGAAGTGGTGAACTACACACTGGCGGGCGACGAACTCCATGTGCATCTGCAGTTCTCCGTGCTTCCCGGCCATGAGAGCGACTGGTCGCTGGTGCAGGTCGCGCTCACCGACATCACCGCCCGGAAAAAAGCCGAGGCCTATCTCGAATATCTCGGCCAGCACGATGTGCTGACAAAGCTCTACAACCGTTCCTTCTACGCGGACGAGTTGAACCGGCTGGAGCGCAAGGGGCCCTTCCCCGTCACGATCATCATGCTGGACCTTAACAATCTCAAGCATGTCAACGACCAGCTCGGCCATGCCGCCGGCGATACCCTGCTGCGACGCGCGGGCGAGGTGCTCGCCAAGGCGGTGGACCGCCCGAGCTGCGCCGCGCGCATCGGCGGCGACGAGTTCGCCATCCTGCTGCCGGGCGTGGATGCAGCCGGCGGGCAGGCGGTCATGGAGAATGTCGGCAAACTGATCGAGCTGAACAACCAGTTCTACTCAGCGGCGACGCTCTCCGTCTCCATGGGCATGGCGACGAGCCTGCCCGGCGAGCGGCTGGAGCAGGTCGTCAAGCGCGCCGATTTCGCGATGTATCGGGACAAGCGCGGCCCCGAGGCCGACGCCTGATCCACTACGGCGCAACCCGAAAGGGATGAGCGGCCCTGATCGATCGGTCGCCCTCTACACCGAGGCGCGGATGGTGAGGTGCTCCAGCTCCGCCAAGTGCACGACGCAGACCTTGTTGCCCTCCGGATCGCGGAAATAGGCGCCGTAATAATCGGGCGCGTAGTTCGGGCGCAGTCCCGGCTTGCCTTCATCGATTCCGCCGGCGTCGATCGCGGCCTGCCAGGCCGCATCCACCGCCGCGGGCGACGGCGCGGCGAAGCTGACCTGCGTGCCATTGCCCCACGTCGCCGGCAGCCCGTTGAACGGCATCTGCACGAAGAACTGCGGCCAGCGGCTGCCGGGCATCACCCACATCGCACCGTCCGGCCCTCCATCGGAAGGTTCGTCCACGCGCGTGAGGCCGAGCGGGGCGAGCACCTGGTCGTAGAAGCCCGTGAGGCGGGAGAGATCGCGGGCGCCGAGAATGATGTGACTGAACATTGACCGTGCTCGTGGAAGAGAGGCAGAAAGCGTGCCGGTAATGTGGCGCCTCGCGCTCCGCCGGCAAGGGGTGGGGCGGCAAGGGGTGTGGAGGCAAAGGGGGCGACGGCGAGCGGCGATAGGCTTTGCCATGCGACTCCAGCCTCGGGAAGGGTCGACATGCCGCCGATTGCGCAGTAAAGGGTGCGCCAGCGAATTACATGGACTTCCGGTTTGTTTGGAAGTTTTCACTTAGACGGTTTGTAAATGAGCAATCTGCATCACGAACGCGTCCTCTCGGTGCATCATTGGACCGACAATCTGTTCACCTTCACCACAACGCGCGACCCGGCACTGCGCTTCAAGAACGGGCAGTTCGTGATGATCGGCCTTCAGGTGGACGGCAAGCCGCTGCTGCGCGCCTATTCGATCGCCAGCGCCAATTACGAGGAAACGCTGGAGTTCTTCTCCATCAAGGTGCCCAATGGGCCGCTGACCTCGCGCCTCCAGCACCTGAAGGTCGGGGACGAGGTGATCGTCGGCAAGAAGCCGACCGGCACGCTGCTGGTTGACTATCTCGTGCCCGGACGCCGGCTTTACCTACTCTCCACCGGCACCGGCCTCGCCCCCTTCATGAGCCTGATCAAGGATCCGGAGACCTACGAGGCGTACGAGAAGGTCATCCTCGTCCATGGCGTGCGCACAGTGGCCGAACTGGCCTATCAGGATTTCATCGAGACCGAGCTTCCGGACAACGAGTTCTTCGGCGAACTGGTGCGCGAGAAGCTGGTCTATTACCCGACCGTGACGCGCGAGCCTTATCGCAACCAGGGCCGTATCACCGACCTCATCACCTCCGGCAAGCTGTTCGAGGATCTCGGCCTGCCGCCGCTCGACAAGGAAGACGACCGCGTCATGCTGTGCGGCAGCCCGCAATTGCTGGACGACATGCGCGTCATTCTGAAGGAGCGCGGCTTCGAGGAAGGCTCGACCACGGAGCCGGGCGATTTCGTGATCGAGAAAGCCTTCGTCGAGAAGTAACCGGGTTCATGCCAGACGAGCCGGCGCCCGTTCAGGGCAGGCGCCGGTTCGGGTCCCAGCGCGGGTCGCGCTCGCCTGCGGCCTCTTCCGGCGAGAGGATGCGGTACTCGGCATCGATGACCGTGGGGCCCGCCGGAGCCCGCTTGCGCCCGCCGAAGAGGCGGTAGGCAATGCCCGCGATGGCGATGATCGGGAAGACCACGAGGAACACGCTCGCCGCGACCAGCGCCAGCGCGATGCCGACGGCCAGAGCCACAGCCACGACCACCGCCACCTGCCACCAGCTCACACGCCGGACGGTGAAGCGCATACGGTCGAAGGAATCGGTCGAGTTCATCCTGTTGGTCTTTCCTCCTGAGCGGTCGCCCCGCTTTTCCCCGATATGGGGGACGGGCGCCGACATTCCAGCGTTCATCCTATAAATTCCCACCGAGGCCGGAATCAGGCGGTTCCGCGATGACCTTGCGGCAGCGCGACTGCCCGGAGAGGAAGACATGATCCTGCGCGACGCGGCCCCTGACGACCTGCCCGGCATTCTCGCCATCTACAATCACGCCGTGCTCCACTCCACCGCGATCTGGAACGACACGACGACGGATCTCGCCAATCGCAGCGCGTGGCTCGCCGACCGGCGGGCGAAGTCCTACCCGGTCATCGTCGCGGCCGAGGGCGGCGAGGTGCTGGGCTATGCGAGCTTCGGCGACTTCCGGCCCTTCGACGGCTTCCGCATCAGCGTGGAACATTCGGTCTATGTCGCCGAACATGCGCGGGGCCGCGGCATTGGCGGGCGGCTGGTCGAGTCCCTGTTCGCCCCCGCCCGTGCTGTCGGCAAAAAGGTGATGATCGGCGGCATCACCGGCGGCAACACCGCCTCCCTCGCCCTGCATGCCCGCCTCGGCTTCCTGGAGACCGCCCGCATGCCGGGCATCGGCACCAAATTCGGCGAACGGCTCGACCTGGTGTTCATGCAGAAAGAGTTGTGACTAGCATTACTTTCAATCTTTGATTGCATTCGCGACTGCCGACATTACCCTGCTTCCTCATATGATGGGGGTGGGGTTCATGACGGATGCCGAGATCTTTGTGACGTTGGCAAACGTCACGGTTGCACCGGCCGTGTTGTCGGCACTGATGGCCCTGGTGTTGCCGGCGGTTATTATCCTCATCCGCAAGAATCTGCGGAAGGAGCGCGTCGAGATCATCAAAGAAATCGAGAAAGCCTTCGATTTCGACAACGGCATCCCGTCCTTCGAATTGGTAAAATCGAAGTACAGCAACACGCCGGTTCCCCCGGGCGGCGCCCTCTATCTGAGCGCGATCCCCTATATCGCTGTCTCGGCATTCGGGCTGCTGACCATCTTCACGCCCATCGCCAATATTCTCTCTGCCAAGCCGGACACCTTTCCCGCCCATCTGGCGGTCATCCTCTTCGCCGGCTTCGAGCCGGAGATCCGGATTCCGCTCCAGCCGACCGCCAGCCCGGCGCCCGTCGTCGCGGCGTCTCAAGCCGGGGTGACCGCGCCGGACGCCACCGCCTCGCCCGCTGCCGGCCCGCCCGATGCCTCGCCCGATCCAACGCCCGGCGAGGCGGGCGAGGCCGAATCGCGAAGGCAAGCCGCGGCGGCCAGCGAAGCCGGCACCACCTTGTGCGCCGCGCCATCCTGCAAGGAGATCGGGCGGGCCGCCACAGTGCTGGCCTTCACCTTCGCCGGCGCGATCGTGTTCTCGCTGTCCTATCTGATCCGGGCGGTGGGAAACTTCGAGCTGACCCCCTCGCCTTTCTCCGAGTCACCATGCACATGCTGTTCGCGGTCGCCATCGCGATGGCGCTCTGGCGCGTGCTCAAGGGCATCCCCGGAGGCGCCTCGCTCAACGGCATCTACTACGGCGTCGCCTTCATGATCGGCTACTTCCCGGAGTTCGGCTCCCGGCTCCTGGTTTCCAAGCTGGCGATGCCGGCGAAGGTGTCGCGCACGGACCTCATCGACAAGGCCCCGTCCGTCTCCACCGAGATCATCGACGGCATCAACTCCGCCATCGCCTTCCGCCTGCAGGAGCAGCAGATCGAGGACGTGCAGAACCTCGCCACCTCCAACCCGATCATGCTGCATGTGGAAACGCCTTACGGCCTGTATGAGGCGATCGACTGGGTCGCGCAGGCGCAGCTCTGCACCGTGGTCGGGGCCGATACATTTCTCGAACTGCGCAAGCGCAGCATCCGCACCATCTTCGATCTCGAACACATGGCGAGAGACGGCAGCGCGGCCCTACGGGCCGACCTCGCCCGGCTCGTCTTCAATCTGCCGGAGTCTTCCTCGCGTCACGCCGACACGCCACCCGAAGGGCCGGCGACCATCACCGACGACGACCTCAAGAAAATGTTCGAGGTCATACTGGACGATCTGCATGTCCGCCGACTGCGCCAGATCTGGCGGTCGCTGGAGAAGCGGCTGGTTCTGCCGGGCCACCCGCCGGCCGGCGCCAGGGCAAGCTGAAGCCGGCTTGCATCCTGACAAAAAGGGCGCCTCGAAGGGCGCCCTTTTCCTTTTCCCGCACGCGCCCTTCTGAAGGCGGCTTTCAGTACCGGTAGTGATCCGGCTTGAAGGGGCCCTGAACGGGCACGCCGATATAGTCGGCCTGCTCGGGGCGCAGCTTGGTGAGCTTCACGCCGAGCTTGTCGAGGTGAAGGGCGGCGACCTTTTCGTCCAGCACCTTCGGCAGGGTGTAGACCTTCTTCTCGTACTTGCCCGGATTGGCCCAGAGTTCGATCTGCGCCAGCGTCTGGTTGGAGAAGGAGGACGACATGACGAAGGACGGATGGCCCATGGCGTTGCCAAGGTTCACCAGACGGCCTTCCGACAGCAGGATGATGCGGTTACCGCCCGGGAATTCGATCTCGTCGACCTGCGGCTTGATGTTGGTCCACTTGAAGTTCTTGAGACCCGCGACCTGAATCTCATTGTCGAAGTGGCCGATGTTGCACACGATCGCCCGGTCCTTCATCTGCCGCATGTGATCGACGGTGATGATGTCGCGGTTGCCGGTGGCGGTGACATAGATGTCGGCGCGGGTGAAGGCGTCCTCGATGGTCGCCACCTCATAGCCTTCCATCGACGCCTGGAGAGCGCAGATCGGATCGACTTCGGAAACGATGACGCGCGCGCCGGCCTGGCGCAGCGAGGCGGCCGAGCCCTTGCCGACATCGCCGAAGCCGGCGACGAACGCGACCTTGCCGGCCAGCATCACGTCGGTGCCGCGGCGGATGGCATCCACCAGCGACTCGCGGCAACCATAGAGGTTGTCGAACTTCGACTTGGTGACGCTGTCGTTCACATTGATCGCCGGGAACAGCAGCTTGCCCTGCTCGGCCAGCTTGTAGAGGCGGTGCACGCCCGTGGTGGTCTCTTCCGAGACACCCTTGATCGACTTCGCCACCTCGGCGAACCAGCCCTTCGGCTTTTCGGCCAGCAGCTTCTTGATGAGGGCGAAGAAGATCACCTCTTCCTCGGACTCCGCCTTGTCGAGGAAGTCGGTGTCGCCATTCTCGGCGCGCAGGCCGTGAAGCACCAGCATGGTGGCGTCGCCGCCATCGTCGAGGATCATGTTAGGAACGCCGCCGCCATGCCAATCGAACAGCTTGGCGGTGAAGTCCCAGTACTCGACCAGCGTCTCGCCCTTGAAGGCGAAGACCGGCGTGCCGGCGGCGGCGATGGCGGCGGCAGCGTGGTCCTGGGTGGAGAAGATGTTGCACGAGACCCAGCGCACATCCGCGCCGAGCGCCTTCAGCGTCTCGATCAGCACGGCGGTCTGGATGGTCATGTGCAGGGAGCCGGCGATGCGGGCGCCCTTGAGCGGCTGCGACGGGCCGTACTCCGCGCGGATGGCCATGAGGCCCGGCATCTCGGTCTCGGCGAGCTCGATTTCCTTGCGGCCGAAATCGGCGAGGCTGATGTCCTTGACGATGTAGTCGTTGGCGGGGGCCATGAAGCTCTTCCTAACGGTGGCAGACGTGTGGGCGGGTTTCGCGACGCGTTTACCAGCTGGAGCCCGGCGTGGCAATAACGATATAAAGATGTCTTTATGTCAGTCGTCGGCTGATTGAGTCCGAAGCGGCCGGCGCGATCCCGTCACCGCGCGCGGAATTCGCGCCCGCGGCGACTATTCCTCTTCGCCGAAACGGTCGGCGATCAGCGCGGTCAGCGCGTCGAGCACGGCCTGCGCCTCACGGCCGGAGGCGGAGACCTCGATGGAGGTGCCGGGCGCAGCGGCCAGCATCATCAGTCCCATGATGGAGGTGCCGCCCACCGTCTCGCCGCAGCGCGTCACGCGCACATCGGCGTCGAAGCGCTCCACCGTCTGGACGAACTTCGCCGAGGCGCGGGCATGCAGGCCGCGCTTGTTGACGATGGCGAGCTCGCGCGTGAGGGCGACCGAGGTGTCCATCATTTGCCCGCGAGCACCCGGCTGGCGATGTTGATGTATTTGCGTCCGGCGTCCTGCGCCTGCACCACCGCCTCGGCCATGGGCACCTCGCCGCGCACGGTGGCGAGCTTGACCAGCATGGGCAGATTAATGCCGGCGACCACCTCGATATCGGGTGAGGTCATGACGGAGATGGCAAGGTTGGAGGGAGTGCCGCCGAACATGTCGGTGAGGATGACCACGCCGCCGCCGCTGTTCACCGCCGCCACGGCCTCGACGATGTCCTGCCGGCGCCGCTCGATGTCGTCGTCGGGGCCGATGGTGATCGTCTCCAGATGCGACTGGGGGCCCATGACGTGTTCAAGCGCTGAACGGAATTCGCTGGCCAGGCGTCCGTGCGTTACGAGTACGAGACCTATCATTCTGCTCCGCCGGGCCCGCCTACGGCACGAGTGCATGTCCGCGCGGGGCTTCCGAATGATGAATTCAGAAGCACCCTATCTCATGGGGCGCTCATCATCGTTGCAGCGCACACGAATGGCAAGGGCGTATGGTCAGAAAGTCGAACTATGCGATGCCGATGGGCCTAGCCGGCCGGATCGCCGGTAACGAGGCACGCAAGGACCTGCTGCACCGGGTCGCCGCCCGCCAGAATAGGCAGGCGCGCGACTTCGATACCGCACAACACACAGCGGCAGGCCTCTCGACTTGGGAGACGCGCAGCGTCATCTGCCTGAAGATCGACCACGAGGCGAACCGGCACGTCGGCCAGATGCGGCAAGCGGCGAGGGCCGACGCCGCGGATCTCGATCAGGCCGGCGAGAGCCTGCGGCGCGGCCGCCCTAACCTCGCCCCCGCGCGCGGACAGGTGCACCCGGTCATCGGCAACGAGATGCACGGGCGGCACGAGCCCGGCGCCTCCGGCCAGAATGAGCGCGAAGGAAAGATGCGACTTTCCGGAGCCGGAAGGGCCGCGAATGAGCACGCCCTGCCCGCCAATGCTGACGCAGGAGGCGTGGACGCTCGGCGCTTCCATGGTCACGCCGCGGGCAGGCGCACGACGAAGCGCGCACCGCCCGGCTTCGTCGCGGCGGATTTGGGTGCGCCCTCGTCCTCGTCGAGCGGAAGGGAATCCGGCCTGGGCACATCCTTCCTGGACAGTTCCGCCCTGGCCGAATCCGCCTTCGCCGGATCATCCTTCGCCGGGTCATCCTTCGCCTTGCGCCCGCGGCTCTTCGGCTTGCTCTTGGCCTCGCCGGCCATCGCGGGCCGGTTCTCCGCCCAGATGCGGCCGCCATGGGCCTCGACGATCTGCTTGGAGATGGAAAGGCCGAGGCCGGAATTCTGTCCGAACCCCTGCTCCTCCGGACGGTCGGTGTAAAAGCGCTCGAAGATGCGGCCCAGCGCATGTTGCGGGATGCCCGGCCCGTCATCGTCGACGATGATCTCGACCGCATCTCTCAGACGTCTGCAAATCACCCGCACCTCCCCGCCCTGGGGCGAGAAGGAGCGGGCATTGTCAATGAGATTGTTGATGACCTGACCAAGGCGGGAATCATGGCCGAGCACGACGAAGCCGGCGGAAACCCCCGGCGCCTGCTCGAAAGCAAGCTTCACGCTGACACCGTCGCCGCGCACCACATCGTTGTGAACGCTCGTCACCGCCGTCAAAAGGCGCGTCAGATCGACCGGCTCCGCCTCCTGCCGCTGCAGTTCGGCGTCGAGGCGGGACGCATCGGAAATGTCGGTAATGAGCCTGTCGAGGCGCTTCACATCGTGCTGGATGACCTCCAGCAGCCGCGCGCGCGAGGTATCGGTCTTTGCGAGCGGCAGGGTCTCCACCGCCGAACGCAGCGAGGTCAGCGGATTCTTCAACTCATGCGACACATCGGCCGCGAAACTCTCGATCGCCTCGATGCGGGAATAGAGCGCGTCCGTCATGTCGCGCAGCGCCCCGGACAGATGGCCGATCTCGTCCGAACGGCGGGTGAAGTCCGGAATCTCGACGCGCGAGCGGGTGCGACGCCGCACCCGCTCGGCCGCATCCGCCAGCTTGCGCACCGGGCCGGCTATGGTGCTGGCGAGCAGGAGCGACACCACCACCATGACCGCCATGGCGACGAGGAAGACGCGGACGATGACGAGCCGTTCGGCCGCGACCGCCTCGTCGATCTCTCCGCCCTGGGTGGAGAGAAGCAGCACGCCGAGAATGGCGCGGAAACGCTGGACCGGGACAGCGACCGAGACGATCACCTGACCGCGATCATTCACCTGCACCGTGCTGGATTTCTGGCCCTGAAGGGCCGCCACAACGGCGGGATACCCCTTGCCGTTGTTCGGCCCGAGCTCCTTGTAGAGGGGGAGGTCACCCCGCTCGAACCACATCTTGAAGCTGTTCCATCCCCGCTCCATCCAGTTCGGCTTCGGCGCGTTCGGCGCCGACATCTCGAAGCGCAGGATCTCGCCTCGGGAATAGAGCGAGCGCGAGTCGACGAGCAGCGAGCCGTCGCGGTCGTAGATGCGCGCGCGCGTGCCGGTCGGCTCGACGAGGCGCTTGAGCACGGGCGCGACACGCTCGGGATTGATGGGGAATTCGAGGGGCGCGAAGCCTTCCTCTCCCGGACCGTAGCTTTCGCCGGCCTGTAATTCCAGCAGGCGCTCGGGGTCGATAGTGATGGCGTTGGTTTCCACCTGGGCGGAGGCGGCGATGGCGCCGGCGATGATCTCGCCCTGCACCAGAAGGCTCTGCACCCGCGCATCGATCAGCCCGGCGCGAAATTCCGACAGATAGAGGATGCCCGAGACCAGCGCGGCCATGCCGGCGAGGTTGAGCAGGACGATGCGGCGGGTGAGGCTCGAAAAGCTCTTGAAGGCGACGAAATTGCGCAGGCGCCCGAAAGCGCCGATGAGCCCGGCGAGCCGCCCCGTCTTCGGTGCATCCTCGTCCGGTCCGTCGAAGCCGTCGCGCGGATCCCCGTCCTCAGCCAGCGGCCGGTTGGATGCCGGATCGAGCAAGAAGCCGCTACTCCTTGAAGCGGTAGCCGACGCCGTAGAGCGTCTCGATCATCTCGAAATTGTCGTCGACGACCTTGAACTTCTTGCGCAGCCGCTTGATGTGGCTGTCGATGGTGCGGTCATCGACATAGACCTGGTCGTCATAGGCCGCATCCATCAGGGCGTTACGGCTCTTGACCACGCCGGGGCGGGTGGCCAGCGCCTGCAGGATCAGGAATTCAGTGACGGTGAGCGTCACATTCTCGCCCTTCCACGTGCAGGTGTGGCGCTCGGGATCCATGCGCAATTGGCCGCGCTCCAGAACCTTCGCGCTGTCGGTCTCGCGCGGCAGCGTGCCATCCTTCGGCGAGACTCGGCGCAGCACGGCCTTCACCCGCTCGACCAGCAGCCGCTGCGAGAAGGGCTTCTTGATGAAATCGTCGGCGCCCATCTTCAGGCCGAACAGTTCGTCGATCTCATCATCCTTGGAGGTGAGGAAGATCACCGGCATGTCGCTCTTCTGGCGCAGGCGCCGCAGCAGCTCCATGCCGTCCATGCGCGGCATCTTGATATCGAAGATGGCGAGATCGGGCGGGCTGGTCTTGAAGCCATCCAGCGCCGTCGCACCGTCCGTGTAGGTCTGGATACGGTAGCCTTCCGATTCCAGTGCAATCGACACGGAGGTGAGGATGTTGCGATCGTCGTCGACGAGAGCGATGGTCGGCATCTGGACACTTTCCTGTTCGGCGGCGGTATGGCGCAGCCTGCGGTGAACCGTGCGGCCGTGGCCATAATGTGACAGGCAAACCGATTCAACAGAAATAGCGCGTTTCCGCCGACATATCCAATCGGCACCTCCGATGGCGAGCGTCGGCCGCGCGGGAGTGGCTTGACCGGTGACGAACGCAGGGCGCACGACTAGGCCGCTTGCGCATCGTCTTCGCGCCAAGACGCGTTCGCTTCTCCAGATCAGGAGCCGTTCATGCCCGCCACATCGGCCTCCCGCTCCGGCCCACCGCCTGCCGCCGAACCGTTCGATGCGCCCGCCGCCGCCCGGCGGCTCATGCGCGAGGCGCGGCTGGGGGCGCTGGCGACGATCGACGCCGGCGGTGGCCCCTATGCGTCGCTGGTGCAGGTCGCCACCCTGCCCGACGGCACCCCTCTTCCCCTCCTCTCGGATCTCGCACGGC
>JAEZMI010000425.1 GCA_023414975.1 Pseudomonadota bacterium
GCGCACGGCGTCAACTGGTCCGAGGCCGAGGTGAGCGCCGAACTGGACAACAACGCACAGGGCCTCTTGGGCTATGTGGTGCGCTGGATCGACCAGGGCGTGGGCTGCTCCAAGGTGCCGGACATCCACGATGTGGGGCTGATGGAAGACCGCGCGACGCTGCGCATCTCGTCCCAGCATGTCGCCAACTGGCTGCTGCACGGGGTGGTGACCCGCGAGCAGGTGGAGGAAACCTTCCGCCGCATGGCCAAGGTGGTCGACCAGCAGAATGCGGAGGATCCGCACTACACGAAGATGGCGCCGGGCTTCGACGGCGTTGCCTTCAATGCCGCGCGCGACCTCGTCTTCGAGGGGCTGACGCAGCCGAACGGCTACACCGAGTTCATCCTGACCCAGCGCCGCCGGCAGGCCAAGCAGGCACAGGCCGCCGCCTGACGGCGCGCGGCTTTCGCCACAATCGCCGGCCCCAGCGTCCACTACCGCACGCTGGCGGGCCGCGTGTGGTTTTATGATACCTTACCTTAGGTCACATTGCCGGCGCAAAGGGCGGGCCTGATCGGCGCTTGCTCTAGAAAAGGCGGACCTCCCATGGTTTCTGCGCTGCGGGCGGGCGTTGCCGGGCTCGATGTGACCCTGCGCATCACGCTCGGCGTGCTGGCCCTTGCCTCCGGCGTCTACACCTATCTCGGCGTGCGCGACCTGCTCGACGGTTCGCCGGTGATCACCGTCTTCGCGGCGCTGATCTATTCGACCGCCGTCTCCGTGGCGATCTACGCCTTCTGGACCATGCTGCTGACCTTCATGCCGCATGTGCGCGACGTGGCGAGCCGGGTGTGGCTGGCGGCGGCCATGCTGCTGGGATCGCTGATGATCATTGCCATGTCGTCCTGGCTCAACGCGGCGGCGCTGGCGGGCGCGGCGGCCATCGAGCAGCACCTGGCGGTGACGCTGCAGAACTACACGCGCGACCTCGACGCCGCGCATAACCGCGCGCTGGGGGCGCAGAGCCTGACCCCCGACATCCAGCTCGCCTCCACGCGCTTCGCCCGCCTCGCGGAAGCCGAGCGCTCGGGCGCGCTCACCGGCACGGGCGGCTCGGGCACGGTGGTGCAGCTGCTCACCCAGATGTCCAGCCAGCTCGACGACCTCGGCCGCCAGCTCACCGAAAGCGGCGAGCGCACCCGCCAGCTCTATGCCGAGGGCGGCGCGCAGATCGCCAAGATGCGCGAGATGGTCTCCGGCAGCGGACCGATCAAGGAACGCAGCGACGCCTTCGGCGCCGAGGCGCTGCGCCTCGTCGGCACCATCGCGGCGATGGAACAGAGCTCCATGGCGCCGGCGGTGAAGCGCGCGGCGGACGACATGGCGCGCGGCTTCATCGCCCCGGCGGCGGACGGGCGCAATGCCGACCTCGCCGGCCGGCAGAACGCCGTGGTCGGCAATGTCGAGCGCGCGGTGGCGGTGCAGGCCCGTGCCCTCGCGCAGGCGGCGGACGACATCATCGGCGCGGGGCCGGTGGAGCCGGCGCGCTTCCAGCCGCTCTCCACCGCCGAGGCCGTGCTGCGCTATGCCGGCGACTTCCTGCCGAGCTGGGCCGGCGCCATCGCCATCGACCTGCTGCCCGCCGTGCTGGTGCTGGCGCTCTGCGTGGTCCACGCCGCGCTGCGCCGCGAGGACGCGCCGGCGGATGCCGAGACCATGACCGCCGCCCAGCTCATCACCGCCATGCGCCTGCTGCGCGAGGTGAAGCAGGAAGAGGACGCCGCGCCGACGCAGGCGGACCCGCCGGAGCGTGCCGCGGACCTCGCGGAAGCCGAGGCGGCGCTGGCGAGCTCCACCGTTACCCCGCTCCAGCCCGGCCGGGGGGTGCGCAAGGAATGAGCGCGGCCGACACGGCGCCGGGCGCTTCGCCCGCCCCGCTCTGGCGGCGGCTGCTGGGGGCGCGGCCGGACGAGACCGTGCTGCGCGCGGTGTTCCGTGGGCTGATCCTCCTCAGCCTCGCGGTGATCGGCTGGGATGCGCATGACCGCGCCGAGCGGGCCGCCAGCACCCCGCCGCCGGCCCTTCTGCCGGGCGAACAGCCGGACGCGCCGCCCTTCCTGCCCTCGGCCCGGCCGGGCGTCGATCCCGCGCAGGAGGAGCGCACCCGCCCCGCGCCGCAGGCGGATCTGCGCAAGGCGATGACGCTGGAGCTGGTCGCCGGCGGGCGGCTTCAGGCCAGCGGTACCATCACCCCCGGCACGGCGGACCGCTTCGCCGCCGAGGTGGAGAAGCGCGGCGCCTATGTGACGACCGTGGTGCTCAATTCCCCCGGCGGCTCGGTCAGCGACGCGCTGGCCATGGGCCGGTTGATCCGCGAGAAGGGATTCGCGACGGAAGTCCCGGCGGAGGCGCATTGCGCCTCGTCCTGCCCGCTGGTCTTCGCCGGCGGGGTCGCGCGCGTCGCCAAGGCCGGCGCCTCCATCGGCGTGCATCAGGTCTTCGCGATGGCGCCGGGAGGCGGGGCGGCCGATACCGGGATGGCGAGCGCGCAGCGCGTCTCGGCCGAGTGCCAGCGCCATCTCGTGGCGATGGGCGTCGATCCGCGCGTGTGGATTCACGCCATGGAGACGCCGCCGGAGCGGCTGTTCTATTTCTCGCCGCAGGAACTCACCGAGCTGAAGCTCGCCACCGCGGGCTGAACGCGCGATCCCGCCCTTGTCACATGCTTATGGACGCTTTCCGCCGGTCGTAACATAGTGCCGGGCAAGCGCGTACTTTCCGCGACCGGCTTTCCCCGCTCTGCTTTACCGGCCTGCCTGCCGGCGACGTTTTGCGGCTGGTCCCATGAGCATTGCTGCCATGAGCATTGTTGCCTCGAGCATGCCCCTGCGTCTGCGGCCGCTCCTTGCCGCCCTTGCCCTCCTGATACTGGGGCTGGCGGCGCCCGGCGCGTGGTCCCCCGTTTGGGCGCAGAGCCCGGCGCCCGTGCCCAACGCCGCACCGCTTCCCATCACCCCGCAGCAATTCGACCAGCTTGTCGACGCGCTCTCAAAGGCGGTGGCCTAGCGTCTGAAAGCGGGCGAAGCCGCGCCCGCCGCCACAGCGGCGACGCCTGCGCAAACCGCACCTGCTGCGCAAACCACACCTGCCCCCCCCCCACCCACCCCCGCCGCGCCCCCCCCGCCCCCGCCCCCCC
>JAEZMI010000432.1 GCA_023414975.1 Pseudomonadota bacterium
TGTCGAGCCCGAGCGAGCCAGTGTCGTCGGCCATGGCTTCGAGGCTCACATCCTTGTTCTGATAGAGCACCTTCACATAGGTGCGGCACTCGTCGCAGGTCTCCGCCTTGATGGTCTCGGGCCCGCCCTCGATCCCCTGATAGCCGATGCCTTTGGTCGAGCCGCAGGAACAGCAGCGGATGCGTACGTAGTTCCACAGCGTCGAGCAGAGCGAGCAGGCGCAGTAGCGGTTGCCATGGGCGTTCGGCCACTCGACGATCAGCGAGGCGACGGGCGGGCCGCCGCAGGCCGGGCACACGCCGTCGCCCACCGCGACCAGCGCCCCGGCGTCGAGCGTCGCGGCGAGCCGGGCGGCATGCACCTGCAGCGCGGCGGCGACATAGACATGCTCGGCCAGCGTTTCCACCGGCATGTCGTGGGCGAGCACGTCGCGCACCATCTGCGCCCTCAGCGGCCCGTCGGCGAGGCGCACGCGGGTGAGCGCCGCTTCGGCCTGCGCCGGCATCCGCACCTTGGCGGCGGCGTCGAACAGCGCGTCGAGGGTGGCGTCCAGCGTGTCGTCGAGCTTCACGCCCGCGCGGTCGATGGGCGGCATCTCGAAGTCGCGGGCGCGCTGCACCGTCTCGGAGGCCGGCGCCGCGACGGGCGGCAGGGCCGGCACGATGGCGTGCTGGCCCTCGACGATGCCCGCGACGAAGTTGAGGAACGGCGCCATCGGGCTCACCGCCGCATAGGCGCGCAGCCGGCTGGCGCGGACGGCGAACAGCGTCGAGGGGTCGGGCAGCACCGCGAAAGGCGGGGTGGAGACCGCCCCGATGAGGGACGGATCGGGCCGGAGATCGGCGGACATGTTCACCTCACGAACCACACGGGCCACGTGCCTGAAAGGAAGGGCGGCACCCGCCGGGGGGCGCCGCGTCATGCTCACAAGGCGCCGCTCACTCCGCCGGCGTCGGCGGGCGTTTGCCCGTCCGCCGGCTGACGAGTTCGCGCAGCCATTTGCGATGGTGACGCCAGGCCCAGCCGCCCGTCACCTCGCCGCGCGTCATCGCGCCGATCGTGCCCTTCACCCAGATCGCCGCATAGACGTGCACGATCCAGACGCAGATGATCACCACCGCCGCCATCGCATGGATGAGGACCGCCCAGCGCTTCTGCGGGATGGTGGTGAGATCGTAGAAATACTGGTCCCACATCACGATGCCCGAGCCGATGAGCACGATGATGAGGCCGGACATCGCCCAGAACACGCCCTTCTGGCCGGCATTGTACTTGCCGACCTCCGGCATCTTCTCCTCGCGCCCGGCGAGCAGGTCGGCCGAATGGGCGACCCAGTCCACGTCCTCGCGCGCCGGCAGATTGGCGCGCCAGAAGCGGATGAACAGCAGGGCGAAGGAGAAGAACAGCACCACCCCGATCCAGGGATGGATGGTGCGCGTCCACTGCCCGCCGCCGAACAGGGCGGTGAGGAAGAACAGTTTCGGGGTGAACAGCGCGAGGCCGGAGAGCGCCAGCAGCACGAGGCTGACCGCGGTGATCCAGTGATTGATGCGCGCGCCGACCGTGTAACGCTTCACCTGCACGGGATGGCCGGGACGGACGGCGTCGCCCGGCTCGACGTCATCGGGCGCATCTTGATGCGGGATCGCGGCCATCACACCCTCCCCTCGGGCCGGGAGGCTTCGTCCGGCGCCGGCGGGGGCGCTCGTCCGGCAAGAAGCTTCTCGGCGTTCTCCTCATCCTCCTCGGCGACCTTGTTGGGGCCGGCGACCATGTAGTGGAGGAAGCCCGCCGCCGCGGCGAAGCCCATCACGGCGAGACCGACATATTTGGTCACGCCCTTCCAGGTCTCGACGATGGGCGAGATGCGCGGATTGTCCGGCAGCCCGGCATAGAGCGAGGGCTTGTCGGCGTGCTGGAGCACGTACATGACATGCGTGCCCCCGACGCCCGGCGGGTCGTAGAGCCCGGCATTCTCATAGCCGCGCGACTTCAGGTCCTTGATGCGGCCGTCCGCCCAGCCCTTCATCTCCTCCTTGGTGCCGAAGACGATGGCCTGGGTCGGGCACGCCTTCTGGCAGGCCGGGCCCTGGCCGACCGCGACGCGGTCCGAGCACAGCGTGCACTTGTACGCCGTGTGGTCGACCTTGGAGATGCGGGGGATGTTGAACGGGCAGCCCTTGATGCAATAGCCGCAGCCGATGCAGTTCTCGTGCTGGAAGTCCACGATGCCGTTCGAATACTGCACGATGGCGCCCGGCGCCGGGCAGGCCTTCAGGCAGCCGGGATCCTCGCAATGCATGCAGCCATCCTTACGGATGAGCCATTCGAGGTTCTCGGTCTCCGGGTTCACCCATTCGGTGAAGCGCATCAGCGTGAAGGTGTTCGGCGTCAGATCCATCGGGTTTTCATAGACGCCGTGGTTGAAGCCGATGTCCTCGGTCAGATTGTTCCATTCCAGGCACGCGGCCTGGCAGGCCTTGCAGCCGATGCATTTGGACACATCGATCAGCTTGGCGACCTCGGTCAGCCGCTGCGCGGGCGGCGTGACCTCGGACGCCGAGCGGCGGATGATGTCCTTCTCGCCGAACTTCGGCGCGGCGGCATCGGGGGCGACGGACGGGTTGGGAATTGGGGGAAACATCGGCGCCGCCTCCCTACGCCACCGGCCCGGTGGACGCTTCGATATTGACCATGAAGGCCTTGAACTCGGGCGTCTCGATATTGGCGTCGCCCACGAAGGGGGTCAGCACATTGGCCGGGAAACCCTTGCGCGCCGCGCCGACGAAGCCCCAGTGGATGGGCACGCCCACCACATGGACGGTCTTGCCGTCGATGGTCATCGGCTTGATGCGCTTGGTGACGACCGCCTTGGCGAGAAGCTCGCCGCGCTTCGACCACACCCGGACCCAGCCACCCTTGGTGATGCCCTTCTCCCGCGCCAACTCCTCGGAAATCTCGACGAACTGCTGCGGCTGAAGCACCGCGTTCACATGGTTGTTCTTGGTCCAGTAGTGGAAGTGCTCGGTGAGCCGGTAGCTGGTCGCCGCATAGGGGAAACCGGGGTCTCCCACATCGGCGAACTGCGCCCAGTCGTCCTTGAACACGCGCGCCACCGGGTTGCCGCGCACCTTGGGCGCGATCACGTTGGCGACCGGGCTCTCGAACGGCTCGTAATGCACCGGGAAAGGCCCGTCGCGCATCATCTTGCGCGCGAAGAGGCGGCCGACGCCCTCCGCGTTCATGATGAAGGGGCCGACATCCTGCGGCTTGGCGGTGGGGGCGATGTCCGGCACGTCATAGCCGGTCCATTTCGACCCGTCCCATTCGATCAGCTTGCGTGAGGGGTCCCACGGCTTGCCGTCGCGGTCGCAGGAGGCGCGGTTGTAGATGATGCGCCGGTTGGCCGGCCAGGCGAACGCCCATTTGAGGTAGGCGCCGGTATTGTCCGGGTCGGAATTGTCGCGCCGCGCCATCATGTTGCCGGCCTCGGTCCAGCTGCCGGCATAGATCCAGCAGCCGCACGCGGTCGAGCCGTCGTCGCGCAGCACGCCGAAGCCGGACACCTGCTTGCCCGCTTCCAGCACCTTCTTGGTCGGGTCGTTCGGGTCGGTCACGTCGGAGATGACGTAGCCGTTCATCTCCTTGGCGAGTTCTTCCGCCGTCGGCTCGCCAGGGTCCTTGTAGCCCCAGGTGAGGTTGAGGATCGGGTCGGGGAAGGCGCCGCCCTCCTTGCGGTACATGTCCTTCAGCCGCAGATGGATCTGCGCCATGATCCAGGCGTCGGTGCGCGCCTCGCCGGGGGGCGAACCGCCCGGCCAGTGCCATTGCAGCCAGCGGCCGGAATTCACCAGCGAGCCCTCATCCTCCGCGAAGCAAGTGGTGGGGAGCTGCAGCACCTCGGTCTGGATGCTCGCCGGGTCGGCCTTGTTGTAGATGCCGTGATCTTCCCAGAAGCGCGCAGTCTCCGTCTGCAGCGGGTCCATGACCACGAGCAGCTTGAGTCTGGACAGCGCCTGCGCCAGCTTCGCGCGGTTCGGGAACGCCTGGAGCGGGTTGAAGCCCTGGCAGATGTAGATGTTCATCTTGCCGTTCTTCATCAGCTCGAAGGCGCGCAGGATGTCGTAGAAGGCGACATCGAGCTTGGGCAGGTAGTCATAGGCCCAGTTGTTCTCCGCCGTCGCCGCCGGGCCGTACATGGCCTTCATGAAGCTGACGAAGAACTTCCGGTAGTTCTGCCAGTAGCTCATCTGGTTCGGCCGCAGCGGCTTGAAGCCGCGCGTCGACATGTAGGTCGTAAGATCCGGCTCCTTCTCCGTCGGCAGGTTCAGATAGCCGGGCAGCATGTTGGACATGAGCCCGATATCGGTCAGCCCCTGGATGTTGGAGTGGCCGCGCAGCGCGTTCATGCCGCCGCCCCGGATGCCGATATTGCCCAGGATGAGCTGCAGCATCGCCATGGTGCGGATGTTCTGCGAGCCCTTGGAGTGCTGCGTCCAGCCGAGCGCGTACATCGACGTCATCGCCTTGGCGGGCGAGGACGTCTCGGCGATCATCTGCGCGACCTTCAGGAACTTGTCCTTCGGCGTGCCGCAGATGCGCTCGACCATTTCGGGCGTGTAGGTCGCGACATGGGCCTTGAGCAGGTTCCAGACGCAGCGCGGGTGCTGCAGCGTCTCGTCCACCACGGCGAAGCCGTCGGGCCCGATCTCGTACTCCCACGTATCCTTCACATAGTCGCGCTTGTCCTCGTCATAGCCGGTGAACAGACCGTCCTGATAGGCGAAGCCCTCCTTCACGAGGAAGGACGCGTTGGTGAAGGCCTTGGTGTATTCCCACTGCACCTTGTCGTTCTGGATGCAGTGATTGATGACGCCGAGCAGGAAGGCGATGTCGGTGCCCTGCCGGATGGGCGCGTAGAAATCCGCCACCGCGGCCGAGCGGGTGAAGCGCGGATCGACGACGATCAGTTTCGCGCCACGGTTGGCCTTCGCCTCCGTGACCCATTTGAAGCCGCACGGATGCGCTTCAGCGGCGTTGCCGCCCATGATGACGACGAGATCCGTGTTCCGAATGTCGGTCCAGGAGTTCGTCATGGCGCCACGGCCGAATGTTGGGGCGAGACTCGCCACCGTCGGGCCGTGTCAGACGCGCGCCTGATTGTCGAAAACCAGCATCCCCGTGCTTCGCACCACCTTGTAGGTGGCGAAAGCGGTCTCGTTGGTGGTGGCGGAAGCCGCCAGCATGCCCGTCGTCGTCCAGCGGTTGACGGTCACGCCGTCCTTGCTGGTGGCGACGAAATTGGCGTCGCGGTCGTCCTTCATTGCGCGGGCGATCTTGTCGAGCGCCGCGTCCCAGGAGATCGGCTCGAATTTGTCCGAGCCCGCCTTGCGGATCATCGGCTGGGTGAGCCGGGTTTCCGACTTGACGATGTCGCGCAGCGCCGCGCCCTTCGGGCAGAGCGTGCCGCGGTTGGTCGGGTGGTCGGCATCGCCCTCGATATGGACGATGTCGGCCCGCTCGCCCTTCCGGCGGTCGCCCTTGGAATAGATGATGATGCCGCAGGCGACCGAGCAGTAGGTGCAGGTGTTGCGGGTCTCGGTCGTGTTGACCAGGTGGAACGGCTTGATATAGGCCGCCACCGCCGCTTCCGCCTCGCTGAAGCCGAAGGCGCCCAGCGTCGTGCCCGCGATCCCCGCTCCCGACGTCTTCAAGAACGTGCGGCGCGAGAGTTCCATATTCATGGCGACCCTCCCAGTTACCTCTTGAATCCCCCATCGGCCGATAGGGTTGTTTGATCGTCAGGCTAGATTCGACCTGATCTAATGTCAAACAACCGGCCGCCAGCGCCGCCGGTAAAAGCCATGTAATTTCAGCGGGTTCTTGGTATGCCAGCGCCGCCGCAGTGGCTTTCGGCAATGATGCGCCGCACCATCGCGGGAACGCCCGCGCCGGCGGATTGACGCCGCCGGGCCAGCGGCGCAGCATCCCGCCGTGCTCGCTTTTATCGCTCCCGCGTGCCGGGGCGCGTTGAAAATCCTGTCCGGGAGAATCCTTTCCGGCCTTGCGCTTGTTTTCCTTACGGCGGCCACGCCTGGGGCACCGGCGCGCGCCGAACCCATGGCCGCGCCCATCGTGACGCCCATCGTCACGCCTGTTGCGGCACCCGGCAGCGCCGCCCCCGCGCTCGTCCTCCCAGCGCTCGACGGGGGGCCGGCGAGCCTTGCTGCACTGCACGGGCGGCCGGTTCTCGTTCACTTCTTCGCGACATGGTGCGAGCCCTGCCGTCCGGAGCTTTCCGGCCTCGCCCGTCTCGCCGCGACGCTGGACCCGGCGGCCGGGCCCGCCATTCTCGCGGTCGATGTCGGTGAAGTGCCGGTACGGGTGCGCCGCTTTCTCGACCGGCACTTCGCCGGCCGGTCGCCCGGCTTCCCCATATTGATCGACGAGGACCGCGCCGCGAGCCGCGCCTTCGGCGTCACCGTCCTGCCGGCCACCCTACTGCTCGACCCCACCCACACCATCCGCCGCCGTGCCGAGGGGCCCATCGACTGGGACGACCCGCGCTCCCGCGCCGCGCTGGACAGCCTTTCCGCCCCCGCAGCCACGCCGGAGACGGCGCCGCTGCCGCCCCTGATCGACCGGGAGACCTCGCATGACCAGCCGTCGTGACTTCCTCAAGGCCGGTGCCGCCCTCACCGCCGCCACCGCGCTTCCCGCCCACGCCTTCGCCCAAGGCGCCGCGACGGCGGGCGCCGCGACCTTCGCGCCGGCGCCGGGCAAATGGCGGCAGTTCGAGGTGGTGACGACGCTCGACGTCACCCCGCTCGACGGCAAGGCGGGCCTGGCACAGGCCTGGGTGCCGCTGCCCTCCTACACCGCCGCCGACTGGTTCAGGCCCGGCGCGAACCGCTGGAGCACCAACGCCGCCAGCGCCACCGTGGTGAAGGATCCCCATTACGGCAGCGAGATGCTGCACCTCGTCTGGGCCGAGGGCGAGACGGCGCCCAAGGTCGAGATCGTCTCGACCTTCGCCACGCGCGACCGCGCGACCGACCTGTCGAAGCCCGGCGCCGTCGCCCCGCTGACGGCGGAAGAGCGCACGCTGTTCCTCAAGGCGACCGACCTCATCCCCACCGACGGCATCGTCAAGACGACCGCCGACGCGATCACCGCCGGGAAGACCACGGACCTTGAGAAGTCCCGCGCCATTTATGAATGGGTGGTCGAGAACACCTACCGCAACGCCGCCACGCGCGGCTGCGGCACGGGCGACATCGCCGCCCTGCTCACCAGCGGCAATCTCGGCGGCAAATGCGCCGATCTCAACGCGCTGTTCGTCGGGCTCAACCGCGCCGCCGGCATTCCCGCCCGCGACATCTATGGCATCCGCGTCGCACCCTCCGCCTTCGGCTATAAGAGCCTCGGCGCCAATTCGCCCACCATCTCCAAGGCGCAGCACTGCCGCGCCGAGGTGTGGCTGGAGGGCTTCGGCTGGGTCGCCACCGATCCCGCGGATGTGCGCAAGGTCGTGCTGGAGGAGCCGCCGGGCAAGAACGCGCTGGACGACGCCAAGGTGGCCGCCGCGCGCAAGGCGCTGTTCGGCGCGTGGGAGGGCAACTGGCTCGCCTATAATGACGGCCACGACATCGCCCTGCCCGGCTCTTCCGGCCCCAGGCTCGGCTTCCTGATGTATCCGCAGGCCGAAATCGCCAGCCTGCGTCAGGACTGCCTGGACCCGGACACGTTCCGCTACACCATCAAGGCGAGCGAGATCGCGGTGTGAGCGGCCGTCTTTTTGCGCGCCGTCATGGCCGGGCCTGGCCCGGCGATCCACGCCTTCTGTCGCGCCCGTGCCCAAGTCGTGGATGCCCGGCCCAAGGCCGGGCCTAACGGCGAAGCGGGGCGGTGCCTGCGTGCTTCGAGACGCGGGGCGCCGCCCCGCTCCTCAGCATGACGCGGGT
>JAEZMI010000021.1 GCA_023414975.1 Pseudomonadota bacterium
CTGCGCAAGGTCTTCTACACCGTGCCGTCGCGCCTGATCGGCCACCGGCTGAAGCTGCACATCCACGACGACCGGCTCGACTGCTTTCTCGGCGGCACCGCGGTGCTGACGCTGCCGCGCGGCCGAGCCCCCCAGGGCGGCAAGGGCAAGCACGGCCACGTCATCGACTACCATCACGTCATCCACAGCCTGCGCCGCAAGCCGCAGGCGCTGCTCAACCTCGTCTACCGCGACGAACTGTTTCCCCGGGCGGCCTACCGGTGCGCCTGGGAGGCGATGAGCGCCGCGCTCGACCCGCGCCTGGCCTGCCGGATCATGGTGGGGCTGCTCTGGCTGGCCCATGAGCGCGCCTGCGAAGCGGACCTGGCGGCGGCGCTCGACGCCACGCTGGAGGCCGGACAGCTGCCCGATCTGGCGGCCTTGCAGCGGCGCTTCCAGCCTCACCAGACCGATGCCCCGGCCATCACCGTGACGCTGCCTTTGGCCACCGCCTACGACACCCTGTTGGCCACCACCGCCACCACCGGAGCTTCCCGATGAACGACAGCACCCCGATCGACACCGCCCGGCTGCCGCTGCTGCTGACCGAACTGCGCTTGCCCACCGTCGCCCGCCTGTGGCCGGAGTTCGCCGCCCGCGCCGACAAGGAGGGCTGGCCGGCCGCCCGCCTGCTCACCGTGCTGACCGAGTTGGAGATGGCCGAGCGCGCGCAGCGCCGGATCCAGCGGCACCTCCAGGAGGCGCGCCTGCCGCCCGGCAAGACCCTGGATGCCTTCGACTTCGCCGCCGTGCCGACGCTGAGCAAAGCTCACGTCCTGGCCCTCGCCGCCGGCGACAGCTGGCTGGACAAGGGCTCCAACTTGCTGGCCTTTGGGCCGCCCGGTTCCGGCAAGAGTCATCTGGCGGCCGCCCTCGGCTACGCGCTCGTGGAGCAGGGTTACCGGGTTCTGTTCACCCGAACCACCGATCTCCTGCAGCGTTTGCAAGTCGCCCGCCAGGACCTCGGCTTGGCCACCGCCATCGAGAAGCTGGACAAATACGATCTGCTGGTCCTCGATGACTTCTCGTATGTGCACAAGAACCAAGCAGAGACCAGTGTACTGTTTGAACTGATCGCCGCCCGCTACGAGCGGCGCAGCCTGTTCATCACCGCCAACGCCGCTTTCGGGGCCTGGGAGGCGCTGTTCCCCGACAAGGCGATGACCGTCGCCGCCATCGACCGCCTCGTGCACCACGCCGTGATCTTCGAGATGAACGTCGAAAGCTACCGTCGCCGAACCGCCATCGCGCGGACCAAACCGAACCGCGACACCAGCGCGCCGATCGAGGCTGTCGCGCCCGCGACAATCGACCTGGCACCCTGATTGACGCTGGCGCGACAATCACCCTTGTCGCCGCCGTCAACACCAAGCACCATGAGCGTCACCAAGCGCGACCGCTACCTCATGTTCTGTGACGCGCTCACTTCACCGTCATTGTCGCGCTATAGCCGGACGCCTACTTGGGCGGACTGCGGGCGCTGACGGCAGCCCTCTCCCCTGCTCTCCTCGACCGGGATCGCTGGGGCTTTCTCACCCTGCGGGACGTCTTCGGGATCGACGAGACGTCGAAGCTCTATTCCGGTGCCTGCCCGGGTCCACAATCCAGGGCATCCAGGCGGAGGGCCGGAACCTCCTGGAACGGAGAGACGACGGCTTCCTCTGGGGGATCGGCTACGATTTCAGCGCCCTTCCCGAACCGTACAAGACCGAACTCAAGGCCTTCTTCGCCTGGCGGCTCGCCCGCCCCCTGGCGCGCTCCAGGGAAGCGCATTACCGGCGCATCCGGCTGATCGCGTTTTGCTCCGAGCTGGCCTCATCCGCCGACCGGCCCGGCCTTTGCCTGATCGATTACGGCCATCCCATCGAAACCGGCGACGGCAACGCCAGCACGCCGCTCCGCACCGTTTTCGAGGCGTGGCTGGCCGACAACGGCTGGGCCACGCCGCCCATGGCGCCACCGTCCCTCACCCGCCGCGCCGACGGCTCCCGGGCTGTTGTTGCCAAGGAATACCGCGGCGGCGCCAGCATGCCGGCCAACGACCTAACCTTCACGCTCGTTGCCCTGCGCGAGAAGCTGAAGCCGCTGGAGCAGCGGGACCTGATCCTCCTGCGTGATCTCTACCCCGCCGACGACATCACCGATACACCTCGCAAAGCCCCCTACATCCACTTCTACCAGTTCCAGCTCGAATGGATGCGCGGCGCGGCGCGGAGTTTCGTTCTCAGCAAGATCGCGCATCGCGAACTGAGCCCGAGCACTCTGGCCGCTTACATTCCACGCCTTGCTCTGCTGGAAACCTGCCTGCGCGAGACGCATGCCGATCCGCGGATCGGCCACGTCACCCAGGGGTTCATCGGCGAAACCTTCCTCAACTGGGGGAACGCCCGCCGGCTCGCCGGCAAGAACTGGTATGCCGACGTCTGCAACATGATGCAGTACGCCTCCGGCTATCTGAGCGGCCAGGGCTGGGGCGACATCAAGATCGACAAGCGCAACC
>JAEZMI010000023.1 GCA_023414975.1 Pseudomonadota bacterium
GAGCCACGCTCCGGGGCTTTTCCATGTCGGCCAGGCCCGTTGCAACGCGCGCCGCTGACGCCGGAATGGTCGCTGTGGCAGCGCACGCTCATCCTAGTGCCGCTCATCGTCTGCACCATGGTGTGGGTGCTCATTCCGCGCGTGCACCGGCATTTCGGCGACTTCCTGCACCGCCGCCGCGCCTGAGAGCGCGGGGAGCGGGCTGCGCAGAGGCTGTCTTGCGGATGTCGCGCATCTGGGGCACATCGGTGGCGTATCCCCCTTCGCACCGAGTTTGCCGATGGCCCACGACGCGCCCGTCTCTCCGCTCGCTCCCACATCCACCCCGGAGGTCGGTCCGGTGGCCGGCGTCCGCTTCGCCACCGCGGCGGCGGGCATTCGCTACAAGGGCCGCACCGATGTGCTGCTGCTGGCGATGGATGAGGGCACCACGGTCGCCGGCGTCTTCACCAAGTCCAAGTGCCCGTCCGCTCCGGTGGAGTGGTGCCGCGCCAACCTCGAACACGGCACGGCACGGGCGCTTGTGGTGAATTCCGGCAATGCCAACGCCTTCACCGGAAAAAAGGGCCGCGAATCCACAAAGCTAACCGCCGAGATCGCGGCGCGCGCGCTGGGCTGCCGCGAGGACGAGATCTATCTCGCCTCCACCGGCGTGATCGGCGAGCCGCTGGACGCCACCAAGTTCGAGGGCGTGCTGGAGGAGATGTCCACCCGTCTCGCGCCGCTGCCGTGGATCGAGCCGGCCAAGGCGATCATGACCACGGACACCTTCCCCAAGCTCGCCACCGCCAAGGTGAAGATCGACGGGGTGGAGGTGACCATCGCCGGCATCGCCAAGGGCGCTGGCATGATCGCGCCGGACATGGCGACGATGCTCTCCTTCGTGTTCACCGACGCCAAGATCGCCGCCCCGGCGCTGCAGAAGCTGCTCTCGAAGGGCGTGACCGACAGCTTCAACGCCGTGACCATCGACGGCGACACCTCGACCTCCGACACCCTGATGCTGTTCGCCACCGGGGCTTCGGGCGCGCCGCGCATCAAGGACCACAAGGACCCGCGGCTATCGCGCTTCCGCAAGGCGCTGAAGGGGGTTCTCGCCGATCTCGCCGAGCAGGTGGCGCGCGATGGCGAGGGAGCGCGCAAGCTGGTGCGCATCACCGTCACCGGCGCGGCCTCGAAGAAGTCGGCGCGTCGCATCGCCATGTCCATCGCCAATTCGCCGCTGGTCAAGACGGCGGTGGCGGGCGAGGACGCCAATTGGGGCCGCATCGTCATGGCCGTCGGCAAGGCCGGCGAGCCGGCCGAGCGCGACCGGCTTTCCATCTCCTTCGGCGCCATCCGCGTGGCCCACGAGGGCGAGCGCGACCCGGCCTATGACGAGGCGGAAGTCTCCGCCTACATGAAGAACGACGTGATCGACATCGGCGTCGATATCGGCCTCGGCAGCGGCACCGACCGGGTGATGACCTGCGATCTCACGAAGGAATATGTGGCGATCAACGGCGATTACCGTTCCTGAGCGGCGAGGAGCCCGGCCATGAAGCTCGTTCTCGTCGCCGCCGTCGCGCTGGTCGATGCCGATGACCGGGTACTGCTGAGCGAAAGGCCGGCGGGCAAACAGCTCGCGGGGCTGTGGGAGTTTCCCGGCGGCAAGGTGGAGCCCGGCGAACGGCCCGAGGAATGCCTGATCCGCGAGCTTGCCGAGGAGCTGGGCATTGCGGTGAAGGAGCCGTGCCTTGCCCCGCTCACCTTCGCCAGCCACACCTATGAGACCTTCCAGCTCCTCATGCCGCTCTGGGTGTGTCGGCGCTGGGAGGGCACGCCCGTCGGCCGCGAGGGGCAGCGTCTTGCCTGGGTGAAGCCGGGCAAGCTGCGCGACTACCCCATGCCGCCCGCTGACGAACCGCTGATCCCGGTGCTGCTCGACCTGCTCGGGCCGGGGCGTTGAGCTCGGCCGCCGACGTCATTATCGGCTTTTGACGTCATCCGGGACGGCCGTGAGGCAGAGCCGGCATCGGCCCGCGCCCTACTGCGCCCCCGGCAGTTTTCCTTCCGGCACCTTCAGCGCTTCCGCGAGGCGCATCTTGGCGGAGCCGGGGCGCAGGGGCTTCTGCTGGCTCTCATGCGGCGCCCAGCCGGAAATCCAGGCGATTTCGAAGGTGGCGCGCAGGCGCCCGTCCGGGTCGGCGAAACGCTCGGCATAGACCTCGAACAGCCGCGTCAGCGTCCTGCGGGTCAGCGGTGTGCGGCGGCGGTCGGTCAGCGGATTCGCCGCACCCATGCGCCGCAGGTCGTAGAGCAGCGACAGCGGGTCGCCGTAACGCACCACCACGCGGTCCACATCGGTGACGGGCAACGCCAGGCCCGCGCGCTGGATCAGCCCGCCGATGTCCCTGAGATCGGCGAACGGAGCCACGCGCGGAGAGATGCCGCCCAACGTGTCGCTTTCGGCGATCGCAAAGGCCTCGCGCAGCTCCATCAGCGTGCCCGCGCCGAAAAGGCAGGCGATGAGCAACCCGTCCGGCCGCAGCGCACGGCGGATCTGCGCGAGCACGCCCGGCAGGTCGTTCACCGTCTGCAAGGCGAGAGCGGAGACGACGAGGTCGAGCGAGCCGGGCGCGAAGGGCAGCATTTCCGGGTCGATGACCGCATCCACATCCACCCGCTCGGCCGGGCCGAAGCGGTGCAGGCGGCCGATCATCTCGGACCCTGCGAGCCGGTGCGCCACCGCGGGGCCCGGAGTGCCGAGATCGGCAGCCACAGCGAAATGCCGCTTCACGGCGCCCAGCCGGTCCACCAGGTCCTCGGCGGTGCGCTCCAGGAGGAAGGTTTCCGGCCCGAGATGCTGGGCCCGGCGGCGGCGGGCCGCCAGTGTTGCGGGATCGAAGACGCAGATCGGACCGGACATGACGTGGCTCCTCGGGCGCCAGCCATAAAGCCCGGCCGGCCTCGGGTCAAAACCGGGCGGAAGGGCTTTGCGGCCCGGCCTTGCGGCCCGGCCGCGCAGGTGGTCGGCACGCTGGCCCGCACATGGTAGGCTGCGGCCGCATGGACAAGTCGCCAATGGACGCTTTCGTGCCCGATCACCTGCCGAAGCGCGGGATCGGTCTCTTGCGCCGCGCTAGCGGCTTCGGGCAAATCGCCGGGCGGTGGCTGCTCGACGTGGCGTTGCCGCCTGCCTGCATGGCGTGCCGGACGGCAGTGGAGGCGCCCGGCTGCCTCTGCGCGGGTTGCTGGAGCCGGATGGACTTCATCACCGCGCCGCTGTGCGACCGGCTGGGCATTCCGCTCGCCTATGCCGCGGACTTCGCCCTCGACGGGTCGCGGCGGGCGCCGCTCTCGGCCCTGGCGCTGGCCGATCCGCCGGCCTATGGGCGCGCCCGCGCCGTCGCCGCCTATGGCGACGTGGCTCGCGACCTGATCCACGGGCTGAAATATGCGGACCGGCTGGACCTTGCCGCTCCCCTCGGGGCGATGATGGCCCGGGCGGGGGTGGAGGTGCTGGAAGGCGCGCAGGCGCTCGTCCCGGTGCCGCTGCACGGGCTGCGCCTCTTCCGCCGGCGCTTCAACCAGTCGGCGGCGCTCGCGCGGGGCGTGGCGAAGGTCTCGGGTGTGCCCGTACGCCATGGGCTGCTGGAACGCACCCGCCGCACGACGCCGCAGGTCGGCCTCGACCGCGCGGCACGCGCCCGCAATGTCGCCGGCGCCTTTCGGGTTCCCGCGGCGGCCCGTGGCGAGGTGGGCGGTCGCTCCCTCGTCCTGGTCGACGATGTTCTCACCACCGGCGCCACGCTCGACGCCTGCGCGAAAGCCCTGCTGCGGGCGGGGGCGGCACGCGTCGATGTGCTGGTGTTCGCGCGGGTTGTTGACGGCGTGGCCGCGCCCATATCATAGGAAAATCACCCGCTTCGGGCACGCCCTCGGGAGGCCGCCATGTCGCAGATCGAGATTTACACCACCTATACCTGCCCCTATTGCCACGCCGCGAAGGACCTCCTGAAGCGAAAAGGCGCCGCCTATTCCGAAATCAACGTGACCGGCGACGCGCAGGCGCGCTCGGCGATGTCGGCGCGGGCGAACGGGCGCACCAGCGTGCCGCAGATCTTCATCGACGGCCGGCACGTCGGCGGCTGCGACGACCTCTACGCGCTGGAAGAAGCCGGCGAGCTCGATGCCCTGCTCGCGGCCCGCTGATCCTCCTGTTCAGGTGCTGACATGACCGAACTTTCGCCCGCTTCCGCGCCCCGCCCGCTGCATCTCGGCGCCTCCTTCAAGGCGGCACTGGTCCAGATGCGCACGGCCAAGAGCATCGCCGCCAATGTGGAGGCCGCATCGGCCTTCATCCGCGCGGCCGCGGCGGAGGGCGCGAGCTATATCCAGACGCCGGAAATGACCGGCACGATGGAGGAGAATCGCGAAGCGCTGTTCGCCGGCCTGAACCCGGAGGAGACGGACCCGGCCCTCGCCGCCTTCCGCGCGCTGGCGGCGGAACTCAAGGTGCATCTTCATATCGGCTCGCTGGCGATCCGCGCGCGCGAGCACCGCGCCGCCAACCGCTCCTTCCTCATCGGGCCGGATGGCGCGATTGCCGCGCGCTACGACAAGATTCACATGTTCGACGTCGATTTGCCCAATGGCGACGTCTACCGCGAATCCGCAGCTTACCGGCCGGGAGAACTCGCCGTGGTGGCGGACCTGCCGGACATCCGGCTCGGCTTCACAATCTGCTACGATCTGCGCTTTCCGGCACTGTTCCGCGCGCTCGCCGAGGCCGGGGCGGGCATGATCGCGGCGCCCGCCGCCTTCACCCAGATCACCGGCGAGGCGCACTGGCACGTGCTGCTGCGCGCCCGCGCCATCGAGACCGGCTGCTTCGTGCTGGCCGCGGCGCAGGGCGGTACGCATGAGAACGGTCGCAAGACGTTCGGCCACAGCCTCATCATCGACCCCTGGGGCACGGTGCTCGCCGAGGGCGGCACGGA
>JAEZMI010000054.1 GCA_023414975.1 Pseudomonadota bacterium
GTTGACGGCCCGCGCCCGCCGGCTTAACCCGATCCTGCGTGAGGCCCCGGCGACGGGCCGGGCCTGCCCTGTCGAAGCGAGAGCGAAGCGATGACCGACACGCGGGCCGAAACGCCGGCCGAAACGCCGGCCAGCATCGTCGCGCCGGAACTCGAAGCCGCCGGGCCCGCGCCGCGCCGCCGGACCGTGGCGGTGCGGGTCGGGGGCGTCACGGTGGGGGGCGGGGCGCCGGTCGTCGTCCAGTCCATGACCAACACCGATACGGCGGATGCGGAGGCGACCGCCCGCCAGGTCGCCGCGCTCGCCCGCGCCGGCTCGGAAGTGGTGCGCATCACGGTGGACCGCGATGAATCCGCCATCGCCGTGCCCGCCATCAAGGAGCGTCTGCTGAAGATGGGGCTCGACACCCCGCTCGTCGGCGACTTCCACTATAACGGCCATCTGCTGCTGACGAAGTACCCGGAGTGCGCCGCCGCGCTCGACAAGTACCGCATCAATCCGGGCAATGTCGGTTTCGGGCAGAAGCGCGACCGCCATTTCACCACCATCGTCGAAGCCGCCATCCGGCACGACAAGCCGGTGCGCATCGGCGCGAACTGGGGCTCGCTGGACGAGGATCTGCTCACCGAGCTGATGGACCGCAACGCCCGGCTGCCCCGCCCGGCCGAGGCCCGCGCCGTCACGCGCGAGGCGCTGGTGCGCTCGGCCCTGCTGTCGGCGGCGCTGGCCGAGGATATCGGCCTGCCCCGGAACAAGATCATCCTCTCCGCCAAGGTCTCGGCGGTGCAGGACCTCATCACCGTCTATGCCGAGCTGGCCCGCCGCGCGGATTACGCGCTGCATCTCGGCCTTACCGAGGCGGGCATGGGCACCAAGGGCGTCGTCGCCTCCGCCGCCTCCATGGGAGTGCTGCTTCAGCAGGGCATCGGCGACACGATCCGCGTCTCGCTCACCCCGGAGCCCGGCGGCGACCGCACCCGCGAGGTGACGGTGGCGCAGGAAATGCTCCAGACCATGGGGCTGCGCACCTTCGTGCCGCTGGTCGCCGCCTGTCCGGGCTGCGGGCGCACCACCTCCACCACCTTCCAGGAACTCGCCTTCGAGGTGCAGGATTTCATCCGCACCTCCATGCCCGAATGGAAGAAGCGCTATCCCGGCGTGGAGACGCTCAACGTCGCGGTCATGGGCTGCATCGTGAACGGGCCAGGCGAGAGCAAGCACGCCGATATCGGCATCTCGCTGCCCGGCACCGGCGAATTTCCCACCGCGCCGGTCTATCTCGACGGCAAGAAGGCCATGACGCTGCGCGGCCCGACGCTGCGCGAGGACTTCAAGAAGATCGTCGAGGACTATGTCGAACGCCGCTTCGGCATCGGCGCCCGCGCCGCGCCCGCCGAGGGCATCGACGCGGCGGAGTGAGAAGGCGGGTGGCGGCGTAACAATGGGGCCTCCATCCCTGGACCCATCCCGTCGTCATCCTGGCCGAAGCGGAGCGGAGAGCCGGGATCGCGATCCGACGCGGAGGTCCGTCCATGAAGCGCTTCTTCGTCTATATGCTGGCCACCCGGATCGACGGCCCGCTCTATGTCGGCATTACCAGCAATCTGCCGAAGCGCATCGCCCAGCACCGCAACCACGACATCCCTGGCTTCACCGCCCGTTACAACATCGACCGGCTCGTCTGGTTCGAGCCGCATGACGACGTCGAAGGGGCGATCCTGCGCGAGAAGCGTATCAAGCGTTGGCGACGGGAATGGAAGGTAGCCCTGATCGAGGCGAAAAATCCGGGATGGGATGACCTGTTCCACCTGATTGAGCCGGGAATGAGCGGCACACGATTCCGCATCGGCCTGCCGCCGTCCGGGATGACTCTGCATGATCGGGCCGGCGTCACGGCCCCCAACCCGTCGTCACACCCCATCCGGTGTCATCCCGGCCGGAGGCGAAGCCGCAGAGCCGGGATCGCGCGCCGACGGGAGAGCGCCCGGAACGGCCGGAAGGAGCGGCACACGATCCCGGCTCGGCCTTCGGCCGTCCGGGATGACGGCGAATGGTGACATGGCTGACGGCGTAATTAGGAAAATAAACCTAGACATCCGCCCCAATCTCCGCCATCATCTCCCCACCTGTCCCCACCGAGGGGTGCGTCCGGAGCGGCCGGCGTGGGGGATGGGGGCGGTGGCGGCGTCGGCGGGAGTAACGCACCCGGCGGCGGCGCGGCCCAAGCCGGGCGTTCCCGGGCGGCGTAGCGCCGCTCACGGGCGGAAGGCCGCGCGCCATGATGCGCGTGGGCGCCGCCCTCAGTGGAGGATAGCAAGTCTCACTCCTCCAGGGGCCGTTCGGAGCAAGCCACAAAACACCGCGTGCGGGGCGCCGGGGTCGGCGCGTCGGTTGGCTGAGTGAAGGCTTGCACCACCTTTTAAAACAAAGGTGCAGGCGGCCGCCGTCGGCGTCCGCCCCGGTGCCCCGCGCGCCCTTCACCGGGCGGAGGACGGCAACGGCGCAGAACCCCGGCCGCAACGCGGCGCGGGGGTTTTCGTGCGGGGTGGTGGAAGGAGGGGCCAGGCTGTCATCGCCGCCCCACCCTCGTCATCCCGGCCGCAGGCGAAGCCGGAGAGCCGGGATCGCCCACCATGGGACAGCGCGTCGTGAGCGGCCGGGACCGTCGGCGCGCGATCCCGGATCGGCCTTCGGCCGTCCGGGATGACGACATATGGAGGGGTGGGCCGTTCGGGATGACGGCGCTCGTGGAGATGACCGGCTGTTTGAAACCAAGCGCCCCGTCATGCCGAGGTGCCCGGCGGGCCTGAAGCTCGCCTGGCCGCGCGCACCTCAGTTCAGCTTGCCGCCGGCGGATCCCGGCCTTCCACGAAGGCGCGGATGAGGTGATGCGCGATCGCCATGGCCGGCGGCGCGATCAGGCCGTCCGGATGCGTGCGGGTGAGCAGTTGCGCGGCCTCGTCCCGGTGGAACCAGCGGGCCGCCTCCAGCTCGTTCGGGTCGATGGTGATCTCGCGCGACAGCGCCTGCGCGTGCATGCCGATCATCACCGACATGGGAAAGGGCCAGGGCTGGGAGGCGAGGTAGCGCACCGCACGGGTGTGAAT
>JAEZMI010000059.1 GCA_023414975.1 Pseudomonadota bacterium
GAGCGCATCCGTGAGGGGGGATGTGAAGCCTATCTCTCGAAGCCCATCTCCGTGGGCAAGTTCCTTGAGACCGTGCGCCATTTCCTGCCGGAATCCTGACCGTGGCACCTAAGCGCCATCGGACGACGAGATGCTAAGCGAAGCGCAATGTACCTGTTGCGTTCTCCTGCTGATAGGGTAGCCTTGCGGGGTCGAACACCCATACCCTGCGGAGTGCTCGGGTCCGCCGCATCTCCTGGGTCCGTAGGGTCAGGCCGGCGGGCGGCGTTTCGGAAGGCCTCTCCGTTTCGCCGCCGCCGGCCGTCTCTTCCCGGCTGACGGCTTGGAACCGGTTCTCAAAAAAATCCACGGGAACAACAAAAAAGGCGCCTCGCGGCGCCTTGTTCGTTTCAAGCGACAGCCCGGAGGCTGAAGGTCACTTGATCTTGCCTTCGCGGAACTCAACGTGCTTCTTCACGACCGGGTCGTACTTCTTGACGACGAGCTTGTCGGTCATGGTGCGGGAGTTCTTTTTGGTGACGTAGAAAAAGCCGGTGTCGGCGCTCGACACGAGCTTGATCTTGATGGTCGTTGCCTTGGCCATTGACCGGGTCTCCTGGGGCGTGGCCTCGGCCACGTCGAAAAAATCGGGTTCGCGCGGCAGCGATGCCGTTCGTTGGCCGTCCGTATCGCGGATCGGTCGGATAATGTCAAGAAACGACCTTAGCGGTCACGCCAAATCTGGGCCGCGACGACCAGGGAATAGACGATGAGGAAAGCCGCGAGGGTCCAGGCAAAGCCATGCGGGCCCATCGCCTGCATACCAGCGCCTACCGCTGTCGGCCCGAACGTAAGGCCGAGCGAGTAGAGCATGACGAAGGCGGCGTTGGCGGTTGCCAGCCGTGCGCCGTCGAATCGTGCGCCAAGGAGTGCGAGGCCGACCGTGTAGAGGCCACAGACCACACCCGTGGTGAGAAAAACCGTAACCCACATCGTCCAGCTATCCGCTGCGAGCGACGGGATAAGCAGTGCGCCCGCTACGCCCAATGTGGCGCATGCGAGCAGCAATCGGCGCCGGTCCATCCGGTCGCTCAGCAAGCCGAGCGGCAGTTGCAGGAAGACGTTGCCGAGTTCGGCAATTGTGAGCAACAGCGCCGCCTCGCCGTCATCCAGGCCGCGCCGGATGCCGTAGAGCGGCAGGAAGTTGATGAGCCCGGTCTCGACGGCGCCGAAGATAAAGGCGGCCAACGTGGCGGCCGGCGCTATCAGCATCACGGTGAACAGACCGCCGGTGTTCTCCTTTTCCACCGCCGGAGCACTGGAGGCACCTATCATGACCGGAACGGCGGCGAGGCTGAACATGGCCGCACCGACCACATAGGGTGCCCAGCCGGTGGTGCCGACAAGGGTGAGTATGGCCGGCCCTCCAGCGAAACCACAGGACAGCACCGTGCCGTAAATGCCGATGACCAGTCCGCGCTTGCCGGACGGGGCGGCTGCGTTGATCCAGAATTCGCTGACGATGAACAGAATGGATAGCGCCGCGCCGAAGACGAAGCGCAGCGGGAACCACAGCACGAAAGATGCCGTGACTTTAAAGCCGAGCAGCGAGATGGCGGCAACGAGAATCGCGCCGAGCATCATCGGCCCCGCGCCCACGCGCCCCACAAGTTTGGTGATCATCGGGGCGATGGCGAGCGTCGCCAGGCCGCCGACGGCCGTGTTGATGCCGATCCAGGCGCTGGAAATGCCCCGCGAATCCAGTTCCAGCGCGAGCAGGGGGATGGACAAGGCGAGCCCGAAGCCGACGGCCGAGATCGCGCCGATGGCGGCGGCGATGGAGGCGACGTTGACCGCGGGGGCGGCGGGGGCATGCATGGAAGGTACCTGAAAGCTGCGATCGGGCGTCCCGCCGAGGGCTCTACCTCATGGTGGGCGAAAGTCGAATGACTTTTGGCAATGCGCTCATGCAGGCCGGTTGTGAGTCGGCGGGACGGTCACGCAATGGCGTCGCGATACATCCGACCGCCGCGCGCAAAGAAGTAAGGGACCGGCATCCACGGCTTGCTGCCAGATGTCAGACGGCTTTCGACGTCCTCAATGATCGCGCGGGTGATTTGAGGAATATCGGCTTGTCGCGCCTCGCTGACGCTCATCCACGCCGTTTCGACCAGCTCGCATTCTGGTCCAACAACGCCGTCCAGGCGATGGGCGACGCTGCGGGCGTCCGCCATGAAGAAGCGGGTGTCGAAGCGGCGGGGAAGGCCGGGGGGCGTCACCGCGCGGGCCACGAAGGTGAGGTCTTCGAGGTTGGGGAACACGCCTGCCTGCGCGAAGGCGTCCCAGCCGTTCGGCGTGCGCTCCGGCGCGCCGGCTTCGCGCGTGCCAAGGATAAGCCCGGTCTCTTCGCAGACCTCCCGGATGGCGGCGAGCGCGAGAGCGCGCGCTCGGTTCGCGCTCGGCCGCGTTACGCGCGCCATCAGCCGGCGTTCGCTGTCGCTGTCGAGCATGCCGTAGACCGCCATCCGTCGATCCTGCGGATCAAGCCGGCCGCCGGGAAACACGAACTTCCCCGGCATGAAACGTAGGGAAGGATTGCGGCGCCCGAACAGGATTTTCGGCGTACGGGTGGAACGGTCGACGAGGATCAGCGCCGCGGCGTCAAGCGGGCGCGTTGCGGCGTGAGGCGCAGATGGGCGCTTGACCTCGAAGCGCGCGGAAACGTCGATCGGGCTCATCGGGACCAGGAGTTCTGCGCAATCAAGGCTTCAGCGCGGTGGTGCCGTCGCGTCGGCTGGGCGGCACGGGGTCATACTCGCTGTCGCTACGGTCGAAGCCGTGCATGCGGATCGCCCATTGATAGCCGATCAGCGCTCCCTTCACCGGCGGCAGCAGCATCAGAGAGAGCAGCAGTGTCATCGGCAGCCAGATGATGAGATGGATCCACAGGTCCGGGTGCAGCGCCATTTCCACCGCCAGCAGCAGCGGCACGACGATATGGCCGACAATGGTGATCACCATGTAAGGCGGCGCGTCGTCGGCGCGGTGGTGCCACAGTTCCTCGTGGCAGGCCGGGCAGTGCTCGTTGACCCTCAGATAGGCGGCAAAGAGCTTGCCCTCGCCGCAAGCCGGGCAACGCATGCGCAAGCCGTTCGCCATGGCCGTCCCGACGGATCGGGGAGCATCGGACGGCGAGGATGTCAGGCTCATGACCATACTCCGGCGCTGTGAGGCGTTAGCGACGCTTGCCGCCGCGCGGCGGCCGGGCAGGGCGGTCGTCGCTGCGACGAAACCTGCCGCGAATGCCGCGCGGGCCGCGCCGCTCGCCCGTTACCCGGCTGCCTTCAGATAGGAGTTCGAAGCGCAGCGCGCCAGCCACAGGCGCCGCTTCGACCAGCTTCACTTCGACGCGGTCGCCCAGCCGGTGCATCTCGCCGGTATGGTCGCCGATCAGCGCGTGGCGCGCCTCGTCGTAGCGATAATAGTCCTGCCCGAGCGTCACGGCGGGAATGAACCCGTCCGCGCCGGTGTCGTCCAGGGCCACGAACAAGCCGGCCTTCGTGACGCCGGAGATGCGGCCCTTGAAGGTTGCGCCGATCTGCTCCGCCATGTGGTGGGCGATCAGCCGGTCAATCGTCTCCCGCTCGGCGGCCATGGCGCGCCGTTCGCTCGCGGAGATGCGCGCGGCGATTTCGGCCAGTTCCTCGGGCGTGGTGCTCTCCGGCAGGCCGTCGCGGCCGAGGCCGAGCGCGCGGATAAGACCTCGGTGGACGATGAGGTCGGCATAGCGGCGGATCGGCGAGGTGAAGTGGGCGTAGCGCCGCAGATGCAGGCCGAAATGGCCGTAATTCTCCTGCGCATACTCCGCCTGCGCCTGACTGCGCAGGATCACCTGATTGACCAGCGGCGCATATTCCGTTCCCTCGACACGGCCGAGTATGTCGTTGAACTGGGCGGGACGAACGGTCTCGGTCTTGGGCAGCTTGATGTCGAGCGTCTGAAGGAACTCGCGCAGGCTGGACATCTTCTCCAGCGAGGGCTGGTCATGGACGCGGTAGATGAGCGGTATACGCTTCTCTTCCAGCGTCTCGGCCGCTGCCACATTGGCGAGGATCATGAACTCCTCGATCAGCTTGTGGGCGTCGAGACGCTCCGGCACGACCACGCGGTCCACCGTACCGTCCGGCTTCAGCAGTATCTTGCGTTCGGGCAGATCGAGATCGAGCGGTGAGCGGGCGTCGCGCGCCTTCTTCACCAGCGCATAGCCTTCCCACAGCGGGCGAAGCACGCCATCCAGCAGCGGCTGTGTCACCTCATCCGGGCGCCCGTCTATCGCAGCCTGCGCCTGGGCATAGGCGAGCTTGGCGGCCGATCGCATCATGATGCGGTGGACGCTGTGCGACTTCTTCCGTCCGCTCGGGCCGATCACCATCCGCACGGCCAGGGCCGGGCGGTCTTCCAGCGGGCGCAGCGAGCACAGATCGTTGGAAATCCGCTCCGGCAGCATCGGCACGACCCGGTCGGGGAAATAGACGGAGTTGCCGCGCACGACCGCCTCGCGGTCGAGTGCCGATCCCGGATGGACATAGGCGCCGACATCGGCGATGGCGACGGTGAGAACGAAGCCGCCCGCGTTCTCGGGATCTGTGTCGGGTGCCGCATGGACGGCGTCGTCATGGTCCTTGGCATCGGGCGGGTCGATGGTGACGAGCGGCAGGTCGCGCCAATCCTCGCGCCCGGCGAGAGTCGCGGGCCGCGCCGCCTCGGCCTCGGCCAACGTGTTGCGGCGGAAGACGCTCGGAATGCCATGGGCGTGGATGGCGATGAGGCTGATCGCTTTTTCCGTCGCGATGGACCCGAGACGTTCCTTCACCTTCGCGGTGGGCAGCCCATAGGCGTGGTGGCGGATGATCTCGACCGAGACGAGGTCGCCTTCTTCCGCGCCATTGGCGAAATCCGGCGGAATGGCCAGCTCTCGGCCCATATTGCGCTTGTCGATGGGAATGAGGCGCCCACCGCCCTGCGCATCGCGACGGTAAAGACCGAGCACGAGTGAGCGCGATTTCTCCAGGACCTTGAGCACATGGCCGGTATGGCGGACCCGTCCGTCAGCCTCCGGAATTTCCTCAGTTTTCAGCAGGACGCGGTCGCCCACGCCGGGCGCGGGGCCCGCCAGCCGGCCTCGGCGGGCGAGCCGCACGAGAATGCGCGGCGGCTCGCCGTTCTCCTCCTCATCCCAGTCAATCGGGACGGCGATGAGTTCGCCGTCCTCATCGCGCTCGACCACCTCCGACATCACGACGGCGGGAAGGGTGCCCGGCAGGTGGAGCTTGCGCCTTTTGCGGCCGATCAGCCCCTCTTCGGCCAGTTCGCGAAGCATCGCCTTGAGCACGATCCGGTCGCCGCCATCCAGCCCATAGGCACGCGAAATCTCCCGCTTGCCCACATCGCCGCCATGGCTGGCAATGAAGGCGATCAGCTCCTCGCGCGTCGGCAATCCCTTGGGCTGACGCGGCGTCGCGGCTTTGCGGGTCTTGGGTCGGGAAGGCTTTCGCACGATTCACGGGTTCCTAGCTGGTGTCCGACGCTAGCGGCATCGCGACGCCGCGTCGACCAACTATCCCGACCGTCGCCGGTTGCTCCGGCCTTTTCCAAAGGGGCGGCCCTTGCCTTTACGGTTCTGCGCGACAATTGTCCCAGGCCCCGGGGGCAGGGCACGCAGTTTGAGAGACGTAGAATGGATGCCCGTTCGCCGGAGGCTCATCCGGCACCGCTGGATCATGCCGACATACGGACAATCATCACCGGCGTCATGCTGGCGATGTTCCTCAGCGCGCTGGATCAGACCATCATCGCCACCGCGCTGCCCACAATAGGGGCGGATTTCGGCGATCTGGAAAACCTTTCCTGGGTCGTGACGGCCTATCTCCTGACCGGCACGGCGGTGACACCGCTGGTCGGCAAGCTCGCCGACATTCACGGGCCGCGGCCGATCCTGCGCATTTCGATCGCGCTGTTTCTGATCGGATCGGTCGCCTGCGCGCTCGCTCCCGGCATGCTCTGGCTGATTGCCGCGCGGGCGATGCAGGGACTGGGTGGCGGCGGTCTCATCGCGCTGGCGCAGACCATTGTCGGCCTCATGATCGCGCCGCGCGACCGTGGCCGCTACCAAGGCTACTTCGCCGCTGTGTTCATCACGTCCAGCATTGCCGGACCGATCCTCGGCGGCTTCTTCGCCCAACATCTGCACTGGTCGCTGATCTTCTGGATCAACCTGCCCATCGGCATTCTCGCGGCGGCGATGAGCGATCGGGCGCTGCGGCGGCTGCCGGCGCACCATCACCCCCACAGGCTGGACCTGGCCGGGGCTCTGCTCATGTGTGCGGCGACGGTGGCCCTCCTCCTCGCGCTGACGTGGGGCGGAGCCCGCTTTGCCTGGTCGTCGCTGACCATTCTCGGGCTCATCGCAACGTCGGGACTGCTCTGGCTGGCCTTCTATGCACGCATGTCCACGGCGAGCGAACCGCTCCTGCCTGTCGGCATCATGGCGAACAAGGTGGTCCGCGCGGGCGTCCCGGCGGCCGCTTTCGCCATGGGGACGCTGGTCGGATTGTCGATCGTGCTTCCGCTCTATCTCGAAGGTGTGGTGGGGCTCACCGCCAGCGAATCCGGGCTCGCGCTCATTCCGTTGATGTCGGGCGTGGTCGTCGGAGCCACGGGCGCCGGCCGTATCATGGGCCGGCTGCGGCATTACAAGCGCATTTCGCTGATCGGACTTTTCGCCGCCATCGTGGCCCTGGCGATGCTGGCCGCGGAGCCACGTGGATTACCGACCTGGCTGTTCGCAGCTTGTCTCGGCATGACCGGGATTGGCCTGGGTACCGTGCTGCCGATCTCGACCGTCGCGGTGCAGAACGCGGTGCCCATGCCGCAGATCGGGGTGGTGACGGGGCTGGTCAACTTCTTCCGCTCGCTCGGTGGGGCGCTGCTGACCGCTGGCTTCGGCGCCATCGTGGTCGGCGTTTCCGGCATGCGGGGTGGCCGGCTGATGGAGCAGATGCTTGTTGCGGGAGCCGACCCCGAGCCTCTTGCCCATGCTTTCCGCTGGGTCTTCATCGCCGGCGCGGTCGCGCTCGGTCTCTCGCTCATCGCGATGCTGGCCATGGAGGAGCGCCCGCTGCGCTCGGCCCACGCGGAGCCGGCGCTGCCGGATTAGGTCTACGCCGTGAGAGCCGGTCCAATGGATCGGACCGGCCCAATCACGCTTCGCTGGCGGCGCGCTTGGCGGCCGCCTTTGTCGCGGTCTTGCTTGTCTTCTTGGCGGCAGCCTTCTTTGGCGGCGCCTCGCCGCTCTTGCTGGCGGACGTCTTCCTGGTCGCGGGCTTTGCGCCCGCCCCCGTGGTCTTCGCGGCGCGCGTGGCACGGCTGCTCGCCTTCGCGGGGGAGGCGGCGGCCTTGGCGTCAATCAGTTTCACCGCCTCATCGAGCGTGATCGCCGCTGGATCGATGTCCTTGGGCAACGTCGCGTTGATCTTGCCGTGGTTCACATAGGCACCGAACCGACCCGGCCGCACGCTGATGGCACCGCCCTGCGTGGGGTGCTCACCGAGATCGCGTCCTCCGGCAGCGGCCCGTCCGCGCCCGGGACCCTTGTTCTGCTTGTCGGCGATCAGGGCCACGGCTCGATTGAGTCCGATGGTCAGCACATCGTCGCCCGGCTCAAGATTGGCGTAGGTCTTGCCGTGCTGCACATAGGGTCCGAAACGGCCGATGCCTGCCAGGATGGGTTCGCCGGACTCCGGGTGGCGGCCAATGTCGCGGGGAAGGGAAAGCAGGGACAGCGCCGTATCGAGATCGACATCGGTCGGCGCCAACCCCTTGGGGAGGCTGGAGCGCTTTGGCTTTTCGCCGTCCTTCGCCTCGCCGAGCTGGAGATAGGCGCCGAAACGACCGTCGCGCAGCGACACCTCCAGGCCGGTCTCAGGATCGGTGCCGAGAACCCGGTTGCCGGTGGCTTCGGTCCCGTTCTCGCC
Organism: Pseudomonadota bacterium; assembly: GCA_023414975.1. Classification (GTDB taxonomy): domain Bacteria; phylum Pseudomonadota; class Alphaproteobacteria; order Rhizobiales; family Xanthobacteraceae; genus Ancylobacter. The sequence continues at coordinate 8,013 of JAEZMI010000059.1, forward strand.
CTCGCCCGACTGGGCGGCGAGCGGGCGGGTGTACCGGCATTCGGGATAGTTCGAGCAGCCGATGAAGGCGCCGAATTTACCCACCTTCAGCGACAGGCGCCCGGTGCCGCATGTCGGGCACAGGCGGGGATCGCTGCCATCTTCCTTCGGGGGGAAGATGTGGGCGGTGAGCATCTCGTCGAGCGCGGCGATCACCTCGGAGACCCGTAGGTCCTTCGTCTCGCCGACGGCGGCGGTGAAATCGCGCCAGAAATCCCGGAGCACGTCCTTCCAGGCGAGTTCGCCGGCGGAGATCTGGTCGAGCTTTTCCTCCAGGTCGGCCGTGAAGTCGTACTCAACATAGCGGTCGAAGAAGCTTTCGAGGAAAGCCGTAACCAGGCGGCCCTTGTCTTCCGGGACGAGCCGGCGCTTGTCGAGCCGCACATATTCGCGGTCGCGCAGCACGGCGAGCACGGAGGCATAGGTCGACGGGCGGCCAATCCCGAGTTCTTCCATGCGCTTCACGAGCGATGCTTCCGAATAACGCGGCGGCGGCTCGGTAAAGTGCTGATCAGCCTTGATGCCCTTATTGGCGAGGCTTTCGCCGGTCGTCATGGCCGGCAGCCGGCGGCTCTCCTCGTCTTCCTCCTCATCGTCCCGCCCTTCGCGGTACAGCGTGAGGAAACCGTCGAACTTGATCACGGAGCCTGTGGCACGCAGTTCCAGCGCCCGCCCGCCTGCCGTGGCGGCGATGTCCACCGTCGTGCGTTCGAGCTCGGCTGACTCCATCTGGCTGGCGACGGTGCGCACCCAGATCAGTTCATAAAGCTTGGCCTGCTCGGGCTCCAGATAGCGGGCCACGTCCTTTGGCCGGCGCGACATGTCGGTCGGGCGGATCGCCTCATGGGCTTCCTGCGCGTTCTTGGCCTTGGTCGTGTATTTGCGTGGCGCTGAGGGAACATAGCGCTCGCCATATTCCCGGCCGATCACGGCGCGTGCGGCGGCTACCGCTTCGGGCGCCATGTCGACACCGTCGGTACGCATATAGGTGATGAGGCCGACAGTCTCGCCGCCAACATCGACGCCTTCATAGAGCCGCTGCGCCACGCGCATCGTCGAGGCTGGCGCGAGGCCGAGCTTGCGGCTGGCTTCCTGCTGCAAAGTCGAGGTGGTGAAGGGCGGCGAGGGGTGGCGCCGGGCCGGCTTGGCTTCGACCGAGCTCACGCGATAGGCCGCGCTCTCCAGAGCGGAGCGGAACGCGGCGGCCTCCTCGGCGGTGCCGACGTCAAGCCGGGCGATCTTCTTGCCATCTGCCCCGACCAGGCGCGCCTCGAACACCTCGGCACGCGGCGTCGCCAGTTGCGCCACGATCGACCAGTATTCCCGGCGGACGAAGGTTTCGATCTCCCGCTCGCGGTCGCAGACGAGCCGAAGCGCCACCGACTGAACGCGACCTGCCGAGCGCGCGCCCGGCAGCTTGCGCCACAGCACCGGCGACAGCGTGAAGCCCACAAGGTAGTCGAGCGCTCGACGGGCGAGATAGGCATCCACCAGCGCGCCATCGATCTGCCGGGGATGGCGCATCGCCTCCAGCACGGCCTGCTTGGTGATCGCATTGAACACCACGCGGGAAATCGGCTGGCCCTTCAGCGCGCGCTTTTCCTTAAGGACTTCCAGCACGTGCCAGGAAATTGCCTCGCCTTCGCGATCAGGGTCGGTGGCCAGGATCAGGCCGTCGGCTTCCTTCACCGCGCGGGCAATGTCGGACAAGCGCTTCTGCGACTTGGGGTCGACATCCCAGAGCATGTGGAAGTCGTGCTCAGGGTCGACCGAGCCGTCCTTGGCCGGCAGGTCACGCACATGCCCATACGAGGCGATCACCTCGTACCCCGGCCCCAGATATTTGTTGATCGTCTTGGCCTTCGCAGGCGACTCGACAATGACGACCTGCATCAGCCCGCGCATCCGTTGGTAGTCCATCCCAAAGCGGCCCGGAAAATGGGGTAGGCGCCCCTGACTGTCAAATGGCCCGGCGTCCTTGCCGCACGAGGGGCATCCTTCGCAAGCGGGAGATCACCCAGTAGCCCTTTTCGCACGGGGGGATGGAAGCGTCGGACGGCACTGCGATTGGAAAAGAGACGGATTGCAATTATTGATTTAGTTTATCACTTTATATGCACGCAATGGATGTATTCCTTATTCGCAGCGATCGTTGTGCAACCATCATCAGGTCTCTCGTGAACGAGCACCCGCACGAACGCCGGATCCGCGACAAGGCGTCCTATATCGCTGACATGGCACGCGAACTTGCGTTCCTGGCCAGCGAGCACGAACTGGCGATCCTGCGATATCTGCTGAAGATGGCCAGCGACGAAGCCCTTTCCGTCGCGACCCCGCCTCCGACTGACGACAACTCGTTCGGCACGGACGGGCTTGAACAGCGCTAGATCACGTTCACGCACGGATCGCGCACCGGCCGGCTGTCTCAAAGAAGCGACACGCGCCCGCCGCCATGGCGTTCCAGCCGGCCGGCCAGTTCGAGTTCCAGCAACAGGATCTGCACTTCGGCGGCGGATAGGCCCGAGAGGGCCACAAGGTCGTCCACCGGCAGCGGCGCCGGCCCGAGCAGGCCCAGCAGGCGGGAGCGGGCATTGTCATCGGGCTCGGGAATATCGAAGCTGCCGCCGGTTTCCTCCTCGGCGTCCAGCGAGCGCGGCAGGTTCCGCAGCAATGTCAGCCCCTCCAGCACCTCGGCGGCGTTTGTCACCAGCGTCGCACCATTCCGGATGAGGGCATTGGTGCCACTGGCGCGCGGATCCATCGGCGAGCCAGGAACGGCGAAGACGTCTCGCCCCTGCTCGGCAGCCAGCCGTGCGGTGATGAGCGAGCCGGAGCGCTCCGCAGCCTCTACAACCACCACGCCACGCGACATGCCGGAGACCAGCCGATTGCGACGCGGAAAATCGCGCGCCCTCGGCTCCCATCCCATCGGCATTTCCGTAAGCACCACGCCCTGCTCGGCAATGGCGCGCATGAGAGCTTCATTCTCGCGGGGATAGGGGCGGTCCAGCCCTCCGGCCAGCACGGCGACGGTGCCGAAGCCAAGGCTGGCCTCATGTGCCACCGCGTCGATACCGCGCGCCAGCCCGGAAACGATCACCCACCCTGCCTCACCCAGCCCACGCGCCAGACGCGCCGTCATGGTGCGGCCGACGCCCGAGGCGTTGCGGGAGCCGACGATGGCGACGCAGGGTCGGCTGAGCAGCGAGGGCTGCCCGAGCACCGCAATGAGCGGTGGCGCATCGTCGATTTCACGCAAGAGGGCAGGGTACTCGGGTTCTCCGAGCGCGATGAAACGGCCGCCGAGTCGCTCGAGCGCGCGCATTTCGGCTTCCGCCTCTTGCGGCGTGGGCACGCGCGGCGGAATGAGCCCGCCGCCGCGCCGGGCAAGGCTTGGCAGCGCCTCCAGCGCCGCGGCTGCCCCGCCGTATCGGTTGATGAGGTTGCGGAAGCTGCGCGGGCCGACATTCTCGGTGCGGATAAGGCGGAGCCAATCGCGGCGCTGGTCCTGATCAAGACGAACGCCGCGCGGTGCCATCTGTCAGCTCCTCAGCCCTTCTTGCCGATCTTGCCTTCGGTCCCGGCCAGGAGCCGGGCGATGTTGGCCCGATGCATGAACCAGAGCAGGGCGGCGAGGATCGCCAGAAGCAGGCCGGTGGGCGCCGGCGCGACCACGAAGGCGGCAAGTGCCGTGAGCGCGCTGGCGACCAGCGCGGAGAGGGAGGAATAACGCGTGATGAAGGCGACCGCGAGCCAGGCGATGGCGAAGACCAGCGCCGCCTGCCACGCCAGCGCCAGCGTCACCCCGAGAAAGGTCGCAACCCCCTTGCCGCCCTTGAAGCCGAGCCAGACCGGGAAAAGATGGCCCAGAAAGGCACCGAGCGCCGCCGGCAGGGCCCCCGCGGGACCGATCAGCGCGCCGGCGAGTAGAACCGCCGCCGTGCCCTTGAGCGCGTCCCCCGCCAGAGTCGCCGCGGCAAGGCCCTTGCGGCCGGTGCGCAGCACATTGGTCGCACCAATATTGCCCGAGCCGATGCTGCGTATGTCCTGCGTTCCGGCCAGCCGGGTGAGAATGAGGCCGAACGGTATGGAGCCCAGCAAGTAGCCGAGCAGCAAGGCGATGACGCTCGGCAGGGTGGGAAGGGACCAGCTCATGCCCGCGACCTTAAAGGCTTTGCGCCGAAAGGAAACTCGGCGGCGTGAGGATCATACATATTCATAGACGGTGCGCCCGGCGACCAGCGTGCGCACGACGCGCCCTTCGAAGCGTGCTTCGTCAAAGGGCGTGTTCCGGCAGCGCGACTTCAACGTCGCGGCGTCCAGGATCCAGGCGTCGTCGGGCGCGATCAGCGCGATATCGGCGGGGCTGCCGGGCCGCAGCGTGCCGCCAGGCAGGCCGAGCAGTTCCGCCGGCCGCGTCGACATGGCCCGGATCAGGGCGGTGAGCGTCAGGCTGCCGTCGTTCACGAGGCGCAGCCCGGCCGCCAGCATTGTCTCCAACCCGATGGCCCCGAAGGCTGCCTCCGAGAAGGGCAGACGCTTCACCTCCACATCCTGAGGGTCGTGGTCGGAGACGATGACGTCGATCAACCCTTCCGCCACCGCCTGAACCAGCGCCATCCGGTCGTCCTCGGACCGAAGCGGAGGGGTGAGCTTGAAGAAGGTGCGGTAGCCGACCACGTCGCGCTCATTGAGCGTGAGGTGATTGATGGAGGCAGAGGCGGTGACGGAGAGCCCCGCTTCCTTCGCCCGCCGCAACACGTCCAGCGATTCGGGGCAGGTGAGGGACGCGGCGTGGTAGCGGCCCCGCGTGATCGAGGCGAGGCGCACGTCGCGCTCGAAGACAATGGTTTCCGCCGCCTTCGGCATGCCGGCCAGACCAAGGCGTGACGCCAGCTCGCCTTCATTCATAACGCCTTCGCCGGCGAGCGACGTGTCTTCGGTGTGATGCACGATCAGTGCATCGAAATCGCGGCCATAGGTGAGCGCGCGGCGAAGCACCTGGGCGGAAGCGACCGAATGGGTGCCATCGGTGAAGGCAACCGCGCCGGCGGCCCGGAGCAGCCCGATCTCGGTCATCTCGCGGCCTTCCAGACGCTTGGTCAGCGCCGCCATCGGGTGCACGTTGACGATCGCGGTGTCGCGCGCCCGGCGCATGACGAAATCGACGATGGCGGGCTCGTCGATGATCGGGTCGGTCTCGGGCTGGCAGATGATCGTGGTCACCCCGCCGGCCGCCGCCGCCTGGCTGGCCGAGGCCAGCGTCTCGCGATGTTCGGCGCCCGGCTCGCCGATAAAGGCGCGCATATCGATGAGACCCGGCACCGCGATGAGGTGCCGGCAGTCGATGATCTCCGTGCCTTGCGGCAGGCCGGCCGATTTCAGGTTGCTGGCGAAGTCCTTCACCACGCCGTCGGCGATCAGCAGGTCCCCTCGTGCGTCGAAGTCGCGCGAGGGGTCGATCACGCGGGCATTGGCCAGAAGTACGGGCGGCAAAATCGGGCGGGGCTCACGCATTGGGCAGGTTCCGCGACAGCGCGTCCAGCACGGCCATGCGGACGGCGACGCCCATCTCGACCTGCTCACGGATGAGGGACTGGGCGCCGTCGGCCACTGCCGAATCGATCTCGACACCGCGATTCATCGGGCCCGGATGCATCACCAGCGCATCCGGCTTGGCAAAGCGCAGCTTGGCTTCATCCAGTCCCCAGAAATGAAAATACTCTTTAACGGAGGGCACATAGGAGCCGTTCATGCGCTCGCGCTGCAGGCGCAGCATCATGACGATATCCACATCCGCCAGCCCCCGGCGCATGTCGCCGAACACCTCGACGCCGAAACGGTCGATGTCGCGCGGCAGCAGGGTGGGCGGGGCGATCACCCGCACCTGAGCGCCGAGTGCATGCAGCAGCAGGATGTTGGAGCGGGCGACGCGCGAATGGGTGATGTCGCCGCAGATGGCGACGGTGAGGCCCTGGATGCGGCCTTTGTTGCGGCGGATGGTGAGTGCATCGAGCAGCGCCTGCGTGGGATGCTCATGCGCCCCGTCGCCGGCGTTCACCACCGAGCAATCCACCTTGCGGGCGAGCAACTCGGCGGCGCCGGAAGCGCTGTGGCGCACGATCAGCACGTCGGGATGCATGGCGTTCAGCGTCGCGGCGGTGTCGATGAGGGTTTCGCCCTTTTTCACCGAGGAGTTGCCCACCGACATGTTCATCACGTCGGCGCCGAGGCGTTTGCCGGCGATCTCGAAGGAGGACTGGGTCCGCGTCGAGGCTTCGAAGAAAAGGTTGATCTGCGTGCGGCCCCGCAGCGTCGCCCGCTTCTTCTCGACCTGCCGGTTGAGGACCACGAACTCTTCAGCGAGGTCGAGAAGCCCGACGATTTCGTCGGGGGAAAGGCCCTCGATGCCGAGCAGGTGGCGGCGCTGGAGGGCGAAGCTGGCAGTCGGGTTCGATGTCATATCGAAGTCGGCTGGATAGACGCAGCCGGGCCCGGCCGCAAGCCATAAAGCACGATTTCCCAACGATTTCACGACGGCCGACCTTCCGCGAAGGCGGGCATCGGGGAACCGTCGCTGCGCCTCAGCGTTGTCTCGGCACGGCGCCAGAGCGCGCAAAAGGAGTATCGACGATGACCCACTCGGTTGAGAATACCAGGGCCGGCATCGGCAAGATCGCCGGCATCGGCTTCGCGGCCGCGCTGACCGCGCTCACCAGCCTTCCGGCTGCCGCTGCCCCCATCTCGCTCGGCGGCGGCGTGCCGCAGGCGGTGCGCAGCGTGCCGGCCGCACCCGTGGAAAATGTGCGTTGCCGCGGCTGCGCGGTGGGTGTCGGCGTCGCGGCGGGCGTGATCGCCGGCGCGGCGATCGCCAACGCCACCCGCCGCGACCGCTATTATGATGCCGGTCCCGGCTATTACGACGAAGGGCCGGGCTACTATGGCCGTCCCGTCTACAGCCGCGGCCCCGGCCGCTGCTGGGTGGAGACGAATCCCTATCGCGGCACGGGCTACTGGGGCCGCTGCTGACACACAGCCAATCACGTGAGGGCGCGGCACGGGCCGCGCCCTTTTCTTTGTGTTGTCAAAGGATTACGTCTCTAGAGATAAGCCAAGAGCCCGATGACTAGCGGCATGGTCAGCGCGGCAAGCAGGGTTTGCAGGGTGAGAATCTCCGCCAGCAGCGGGGCGTCGCCACCCATCTGCCGGGCGAGCACATAGCCGTTGGGCGCGGAAGGTACGGCACTGGCGACCGCCACGATCAGCAGGTCCACCTCGTGCAGCCGCAAGGCCCAGCCGATGGCGATGGCGGCAGCCGGAAGAGCTAACAGCTTGACGATGCAGGCGAACCAGGTCGCCGCCCGTGGCCGCCTGAGATCGCCGAGGCGCAGCCCAGCGCCCACGACCAGCAGGCCGAGGGCGAGGGAGGCGCGGCCGAGCACATCGGCAAAGGTGATGATCACCGGCGGGATCGGGATGTGCAGCGCATTGATGAGGCCTCCGGCGACGCAGGACCAGATGAACGGGTTCCGGATGAGCTGAAGGAGCATCAACCTCTTGCTGGTGCTGCCGTTTTCGCCGTGACGGGCGAGCACGACGACGCTCAGCGCGTTCAGCACGGGGATCATCACCGTCAGGCCCACCGCAGCGACCGCGAGGCCCGCCGGGCCCGCAATCGCCCCGGAAACAGCAAGGGCAATATAGGTGTTCCAGCGCAGGGCGCCTTGAAAAACCGAGGTGTAAGAAGGGCTTGTGAGTGCGAACGCGCGACTGAGAGGGCGACGGAAGAGGCTGAGGGCGACGGCGAAGAGGCCGATGGAGCCCAGCAGAGCGGTCGAGACCTCCAGCACCGCCACCTTGCCGAGCTCGGCGCGGACGATGGAGACCACCAGCAGGGCGGGGAAGAGCACGAAATAGGTGAGCCTCTCCAGCGCGATCCAGTGCGAGGCTTCCGGCAGAAGCCCGCGCTTCAACACCCAGCCGAGCGCGATGACAAGGAAGACGGGGACCAGCGCGCCCAGCACAGCGTCCATGTTAACTACCTGTCAGATAACGCGTTTTCGGCGAGGAAACGCAGGCGGTCGAGGGCACCCTGGAGGATGAAGACGGCGGCTTGCTGGTCGACGACCTCGGCGCGGCGGGCGCGGCTCATGTCCATGGCCAGCATGTCGCGCTCCACCGCCGCGGTGGACAGC
>JAEZMI010000107.1 GCA_023414975.1 Pseudomonadota bacterium
ATCCGGGCCCCGCCTCGCGCGGCGCCTGCTCGCTTTGCTGCTCGTCGCCCTGCCCGCGGGCGGCCTCGCCGCGCAGACCGGCACGACCACTCCCGACGCCGTGGCGGGCCTGCTGACCGCCGTCGGGGCGCTGGAGCCGGAGGCGCTGATCGCGCTCGCCCTCGTGCTCGGCCTCATCGCCTTCGCCACCACCACCGCCATCGTCCATGTGCGCTTCCGGCGCCTTGCCGCCGAGCGGGAAGCCTTCGCCTTCGGGGAGATTTCCCGGCTGGAGGCCCGCATCGAGGAAGGTCGCGCGCTGCTGATGGCGGAGCCGCAGATCGTCGTGGTCTGGCGCGAGCCGGGGGCCGACCCCGAGATCATCGGCAACACGCCGGCCTTCACCGGCGTCGCCGCCCCGACGCGCATCCTCGCCTATGGCGCCTGGCTTGCCCCCGCCTCGGCACGCGAGCTGGAGGCCGGCGTCGACCGGCTGCGCGCGACCGGCATGCCGCTGGCGCTGACGCTGGCGACGCAGGACGGGCGCCATATCGAGGCCGATGGCCGGCCGGTCGGCTCGGCGGTGATCCTGCGCCTGCGCGACATTACCGGCGTGCGGCTCGATCACGCGCGGCTCAGCGATTCCTACCGCGCCCTCGACGCGGAGACGGCGGCGCTGCGCCGCCTGCTCGACGCTCTGCCCGCCCCGGCCTGGATGGCGAGCGCGGACGGGCGGATCCGCTGGGTCAACGCCGCCTATGCCCACGCGGTCGAGGCGCGCGACGGCCAGGAGGCGGCGCAGCGGGGCCTCCACCTCATCGACCAGCAGGCCCGCGCGCAGGCGGCGCAGGCCCGGGCCAACGGCACCCCCTTCGCCGCCCGCATGCCCGTGGTGGTGGCCGGCACGCGCCGTGTGCTCGATGTGCTGGAGGTCGGTACGTCCGCCGGGCTTGCCGGCATCGCGCTCGACGCCACGGAAGCGGAGAGCGTGCGCACCGAGCTTGCGCATGTGGTGAGCGCGCATCGCCGCACGCTCGATCAACTCGCGACGGCGGTGGCGATCTTCGGCGCCGACCAGCGGCTCGTCTTCCACAACGCCGCCTATGCCACCCTGTTCGAGCTGGACCCCGGCTTTCTCGACGATCGGCCCACCGACACGGCCGTGCTGGACCGGCTGCGCGCCGCCCGCCGCCTGCCCGAACAGGCGGATTTCCGCCTGTGGCGCGAGGAACTGCACGCCGCCTATCGCGCCATCGAAGCGCGCGAGTACTGGTGGCACCTGCCGGGCGGGCGCACGCTGCGCGTTGTCACGGCGCCCAACCCGGAGGGCGGCGTCACCTATCTGTTCGACGAGGTCACGGAGCGGCTCGCGCTGGAGAGCCGCTACAATGCGCTGATCCGCATCCAGAGCGAGACGCTGGACGCGCTGGCCGAGGCGGTGGCGGTGTTCGGCAGCGATGGCCGGCTCGGGCTCAGCAATTCCGCCTTCGCCCGGCTGTGGAAGCTGGACACGGCGTTGCTTGCCGCGCATCCGCATATCGACAAGGTGGCGGAGGCCTGCCGGGCTCTCGGGGGCGACGCGGATGTGTGGGCGCGCCTGCGCGCCGCCGTCACCGGCATCGAGGCGCGCCTGCCGACCGAATTCCGCATGGAGCGGCGGGACGGTACCATTCTCGACGGTTCGACCCAGCCGCTGCCCGATGGCGGTACGCTGGTGACGCTGCGCAACGTGACGGACAGCGTGCATGTCGAGCGCGCGCTGGTGGAGCGCAACGATGCGCTGGTGGCGGCGGACCACCTCAAGAGCACCTTCGTCAGCCATGTGTCCTATGAGCTGCGCTCGCCGCTGACCACCATCATCGGCTTCGCCCAGCTGCTCGACGATGCCGGCGTCGGCCCGCTCAACACGCGCCAGCGCGCCTATATCGGCCACATCACCGAATCCAGCGCCGCGCTGCTCGCCATCATCAACGACATTCTGGACCTCGCCACCATCGACGCCGGAGCGATGACGCTGGAACTGACGGAGGTCGAGGTGCGCGCGGCGATGGAGGCGGCGGCCGAGGGCGTGCGCGACCGCCTCGCCGAGGGCGGCATCCGCCTCGCCATCGAGCCGGGCAGCGCCTCCGGCACCTTCCGGGCCGATGCCAAGCGGGTGCGGCAGATCCTGTACAATCTGCTCTCCAATGCCGTGGGTTTCGCGCCCGAGGGCTCGACCGTCACGCTCTCGGCGGCGCGCGGGGAGGGCGAGGTGATCTTCCGCGTCCGCGACGAGGGGCCGGGCATCCCGCCGGAACTCGCCGAGCGGGTCTTCGACCGTTTCGAAAGCCACACCGCCGGCTCGCGCCATCGCGGCGCGGGGCTTGGGCTCTCCATCGTGCGCTCGCTGGTGGCGCTGCATGGCGGTGCCGTCACGCTCGGGCCGGCGCCCGGCGGGGGCACGCTCGTGACCTGCACCTTCCCCCTTGAGGCCGGCACCGGCCGGATCGCGGCGGAGTAGCGCCCGTGGCCGAACCCCGCAACACCGCCCCCGTCGCCGCCCTGTCCGTCGCTCATTGGGAGGTCGTGCTGCCGGACGAGCACGCGACCGGCCGCCTGGCCATGGATCTCGCCGCGCTGCTGCAGGCCGGCGATGTCGTGGCGCTGGAAGGCGATCTCGGCGCGGGCAAGTCCACGATCGCGCGGGCGCTGATCCGGGAGTTGGCGCAGGACCCGATGCTGGAGGTGCCGAGCCCCACTTTCACGCTGATCCAGACCTATGATCTGCCCCGTCACCGCGTGGTCCATGCCGACCTCTACCGCCTCGCCGATTCGGCGGAACTGGAGGAACTGGGCTGGTCGGAACTCACCGACGGCGCGGTGACGCTGGTGGAATGGCCCGAGCGGGCGGGCGAGGGCGCGCTGCCGCCCAACCGGCTGGAACTGCGCGTGACCATTCCCTCCGACGCGCCGGAGACGCGCCGTCGCGTGCGGCTGCTCGGGCATGGCAGGCTCGCCGGGGCGCTGACGCGGATGCGCGCCATACGCTCGCTGATCGACACGGCCGGTTTCGGCCCGGCGCAGCGCCGCCATCTGCAGGGCGACGCCTCGACCCGCACCTATGAGCGCCTCGTCGGCTCGCGCCGCAACGCCGTGCTGATGAACGCGCCGCGCCGGCCGGACGGCCCGCCGGTGCGCGACGGCAAGCCCTACAGCGCCATCGCCCATATCGCCGAGGACGTGAAACCCTTCGTCGCGCTGGCGCGCGGGCTGAAGGGGCTCGGCTTCTCCGCCCCCACCATCTACGCCGCCGATCTCGAGGCGGGGTTGCTGGTGATGGAGGATCTGGGCGAGGAGGGCGTGCTGGCCGGCGCGCCGCCTGCCCCGCAGCCGGAACGCTACGAGGTGGCGGTGGACGTGCTCGCCGCCTTGCACGCCATCGATCTGCCGGACACGCTTCCTGTCGCGCCGGGCATCGACCATGTGATCCCGCCCTATGACCTCGAGGCGATGCTGATCGAGGTCGAACTGCTGCTCGACTGGTATCTGCCGCATCGCGGCCTGCCGCAGCCCGGTCCGCTGGCCCGCGCGACCTTCCGCCGTCTGTGGACGCAGGCGCTCGCCGGCTCGCGGGCGCAGAGGCCGACCTGGGTGCTGCGCGACTATCACTCGCCGAACCTCATGTGGATCGAGGAACGCGACGGGCTGGAGCAGATCGGCCTGCTGGATTTTCAGGACGCGGTGATGGGGCCGCCGGCCTATGACGTGGTCTCGCTGACGCAGGACGCGCGCGTCGACGTTCCGGAGGAACTGGAACTCGCTCTGCTCGGCCGCTATCTCAAGGCGCGCCGGGCCGAGGAGCCGGATTTCGACCTCAAGGCCTTCGCCGCCTCCTACGCGGTGATGGGCGCGCAGCGCGCCACCAAGATTCTCGGCATCTTCGCGCGGCTCAATCACCGGGACGGCAAGCCGGGCTATCTGCGGCACATTCCGCGCATCTGGACCTATCTCCAGCGCAGCCTCGCCTTCACCGATCTCGCGCCGCTGCGCGCCTGGTTCGCCCAGAACGTGCCGCCGCCGGAGGGCGAGGTGCCGGCCGAGATGATCCGCGCCGCTCGCGCCGCCGCGCCGCCCTCGCTGATGGCGCGCGACGTGCCGGCGTCCTCCGTGCCCGCGTCCTCGATACTTGCGCCCGCGATGGCCCCGGTGCCGCCGCTCCCCGCCGGGCTCGCGGAGGAGGAGGAGACGCCGCCGGCCGATCCGGTGCCGGCGACCGATCCCGAGCCGCCAGTGGACCTGGCCGATGGCCCGGCCGCCGCCACGCCCGACGCTTCCCCCGACACGAACCCGCATTCATGACCTCGTCCGCCGCCCCGATCCGCCGCGCCATGGTGCTTGCCGCCGGCCTCGGCACGCGCATGCGCCCGCTCACCGACCGGATTCCCAAGCCGCTGGTCGAGGTGGACGGCCGGGCGCTCGTCGACCATGTGCTGGACCGCCTCGCCGATGCCGGTGTCGAGACCGCCGTGGTCAACCTGCACTACAAAGCGGACATCCTCGAAGCGCATCTCGCCCGCCGCGGCGGTGCGCCGGCCATCGTCCTCTCCGACGAGCGCGACGCCCTGCTCGATACCGGCGGCGGCATTGTCCGCGCCTTGCCTCTGCTCGGGCCCGGCCCCTTCTTTTCGGTCAACGCCGACACCATCTGGATCGAGGGAATCCGGCCGAACCTCGCCCAGCTCGCCGCGGGCTTCGATCCCGCGACCATGGATTCGCGCCTCCTGCTCGCGGCGACAGCGACCTCGATCGGCTATGATGGCGCGGGCGACTTCACCATGGACCGCGAGGGCAGGCTGGAGCCGCGTCAGGAGCGGATGGTGACGCCCTTCGTCTATGCCGGGGCGGCGGTGCTGTCGCCGCGCCTTTTCGAGGGCGCGCCCGCCGGGGCCTTCTCGCTGGCGCGGCTGTTCCGCAGCGCGGCGCAGGCGGGCCGGCTCTTCGGGATGCGCATGGAAGGGACATGGATGCATGTGGGAACGCCTGAGGCCATTGTGGAGGCGGAGGACGCCATCCGCCGCTCGACCGCGTGAGCCCATGGACCTCGCCCCCGGCGCCCGCGTGGCGGCGCGTCAGCCGAGGCCCGTGAGGCGCGGGG
>JAEZMI010000125.1 GCA_023414975.1 Pseudomonadota bacterium
CGCAGCCGGTCACGCGCGGCGGAAAATTCAGGTAAAGACTTGACTTTGCTGCCGATTTCCACGGCGCGGCGGGCGAAGGGCGTCGCCTCGTCCAGCACGATCCGGCCGGGCGGGCCGGCGAGAATGACGAGCCGCGTGCCGAGATAGAGGGCCTCGTCAAGGCTATGGGTGACGAAGACGATGGTCTTGCCGGTGCGGTGCCATATGCCGAGGATGAGATCCTGCATCTGCTCGCGGGTGAGGGCGTCGAGAGCGCCAAGTGGTTCATCCATAAGGAGAATGTCGGGGTCGGCGATAAGCGCGCGGGCCAGGCTGACGCGCTGGCGCTGGCCGCCGGAAAGCTGCCATGTGGCGTGGTCGCCCTTGCCGGCGAGGCCGACGAGGGCGAGCGCCTCGTCCGCCCGAATCCTTCGTTCTTTCAAGGAGATAGAGCGGAGCTGGAGGGCGAAGGCGACGTTGTCGCGGGCGTTGAGCCAGGGGTAGAGAGCGTCCGTCTGCAACACCACGCCGCGATCGGGGCCGGGTCCACGAATGCGAGTCTGGTCGACCCAGATTTCACCGGCGTTCGGCGGCGTGAACCCGGCTATGGCATTGATAAGCGTGGATTTTCCGCAACCGGAGGCACCCAGCAGCACGACGAATTCGCCGGCCGGTATGGCAAGGTCGATGCCGGCCAGGACCGGTAGCGCGCGCCCGTCGGGTTGCCGAAATTGCACGCCGAGCTGGTGGATAGTCAGTTTCATGAGGTGACCAGTCAGGCCGATGAGGCCAAGAATTTTGCCAAAGAAACGGCCCGGCACTCGGCACCCGGAGGGGAGCGGAGGCCGGGCCTTAAGTTCGTCGGGTTTTTGACAACCTCGACGCTCGGGAATGCAGGATGGTCAGAGGGACGTCCGGAGGCGGGTGATCAGTTGAGCTTTGCCGACTGCTCCGCCGGGGCGCGGCTCACATAGGGGCCGTAATCGCTGAGCACGGCGTCGATGCGGCCCTGTTCCTTCAGGAACGCGGCGGTGCGGGCGATGGCCTCGACCGTGCCGCCGCCGAGAAGGCCCTCGGAAAGCTGGTCGGCCAGCAGCGGGAACTTGTTGCCCTTCAGCAGCTCGGGAATTTCCTCCGGCTTGGCGCCGGTGAGCTTGGCGATGGCGGCGACCTGCGGCGAGGCGGCGGTCCAACTCGCGCCGTTCTTCGCGTAATCGGCGTAGGAATCGGCGGTCACCTTGACGAATTGGGCGACGATTTCCGGGTGTGCCCTGGCGAAGTCCTTGCGCACGATCCAGGCATCGAAGGTCGGGGCGCCCCATTTGGCGACCTCGGCCGAGGAGGTGAAGACCTTGCCGGTTTCCTTGATCTTGCCGAGCGCCGGGTCCCACACATAGGCGGCGTCGATATCGCCGCGCGTGAAGGCCGCGGCGATCTCCGGCGGGCGCAGGTTGAGGATCTCGACGCTCTTGGGATCGATGCCCCAATGCTTGAAGGCGGCGAGCAGCGAGTAATGGGTGGTCGACACGAAGGGCACCGCGACCTTCTTGCCCTTGAAGTCGGCCGGCTTCTCGATGCCGGCGCCATTGCGCACCACCAGCGCTTCGGCGTCGCCGAGCAGGGCGGCGACATAGATGGTCTCGATCGGCACCTCGCGGCTGGCGGCCGCGGCGAGCGGGGATGAACCGACATAGCCGATCTGGATGGCGCCCGAGGCGATGGCGGCGATCACATCGGCGCCCGAGTCGAATTTGCGCCAGTCGATGCTGGAGCGGGTCGCGGCTTCATAGGCGCCGCCGGCCTGCGCCACCTTCGCCGGGTCGGCGCCGGTCTGATAGCCGATGGTGACGTCGGCGGCGAAGGCGGGAGCGGCCATGAGCAGGCCAAGCGTCGCGGTGGCGGCGAGAATGCCGCGGCGGGTCAGACGGGACATGGGAGATTTCCACACGATGGAGGGCCGGGCGCACGGCATTGCGCCGTGCCTTCAACCGGGCCGATAAAGCGATGGGCCGAAGCCCGCGGGACGAGGGTCGGTGAACCCTTGTGGGACGAAGGCGGCTCAGCCGCGTCGACAGATCCAGGTCATGACGGCGCTCCCCCAGAGCGGCGCTGAAGCGGTGAAGGCGGGTGACGGTCGCGGGGCGGTAAGCCGAGCTCCCGTGCCGCTGATCCTGAGTTGAGCAGAGCCGGATTAGGCCGTCAATATAATTCTATCGATTTAGTAGATTTATTCCCGTCGGGTCGTGGCCCTTGTGCGGCCGCCTGTGCCGGGCGGCGCCTCGGCAGGACAGGGTTGGGGAGGTGGGCGCCGCCGATCCGTCCGCCCGCGCCCTTTCGGCTTTGATCCTCTCCGGTAGCAATAAACCCCGACCACCCTCGCCGCCGGGCTTGGCAGCGGGCGCGCGCGGTTACAGGTTAGGCGCGGCCGCGGCTCGAACCGACGGTCCAAGGGACTGGAGGAAACATCCATGAGTGAGGACGACGCCATCACCCCGCCCGGCGGGCCGGGAGGGCCGGCGCGCTGGACATCGAGCGCCAAAGTGGGCGTCGGCACCGCGCGCACGGCGGCGAGCCGCCTGTGGTTCACGCTGAGCCACGGCATCCTCAACGAAATCTACTATCCGCGTGTCGACACGGCCTGCACGCGGGATTTCGGCTTTCTCGTCACCGGCCCGGACGGTCATTTCGCCGAGGAGAAGCGCGACGCCGACCATGAGCTCGGGGTGCTCGAACATGGCGTGCCGGCCTATCACCTGCTCAACACCGCCCGTGACGGGCGCTGGCGCATTCAAAAGCAGATCCTCACCGATTCCCGGCGGGACGTGCTGATCCAGAAGGTCACGTTCGAGGCGCTGATCGGCGACATCAGCGACTATCGCCTCTTCGCGCTGCTCGCCCCGCACCTCATCAATGCGGGCGCCGGCAATACGGCCTGGACCGGTGATTACAAGGGCACGCCCATGCTGTTCGCCGCCGGCCGGCAGGGCGTGTCGCTGGCGCTGGCCTGCTCCGTCCCGTGGAAGGCCCGCTCGGTCGGCTATGTCGGCGCCTCCGACGGCTGGCAGCAGGTGAGCCGCCACGGCGCGCTGGAGCCGCGCTACCAGCGCGCGGAGAACGGCAATGTCGCCGTCAGCGCCGAGATCGACCTTGCCGCCAGCAATGGCGAGGTGCTGATCGCCCTCGGCTTCGGCGCGCGGGCGGAGGAGGCCGGTTTCCGCGCCGTCTCCAGCCTCAAGGAAGGTTTCGAGGAACTGCGCCGCACCTATGTGCAGGGCTGGCGCGCCTGGCAGAGCACGCTGCTGCCGCTCGACCACCCGCAGAACCGCTCCAACATCAACACCTACCGGGCCAGCACCATCGTGCTGGCGACGCACCAGCCCTGTTCCGTCCCCGGCGCCATCATCGCCAGCCTTTCCATCCCCTGGGGCTTCAACAAGGGCGACGAGGACCTCGGGGGCTATCATCTCGTCTGGCCCCGCGATCTCGTGGAGAACGCCGGCGGCCTGCTCGCGGCGGGCGCCTATGAGGAAGCCAAGGCCGTTCTCTCCTATCTGCGGGCGATCCAGGAGGAAGACGGCCACTGGTCGCAGAATGTCTGGCTCGACGGCGTGCCCTATTGGGGCGGCGTGCAGATGGACGAATGCGCCTTTCCCATCCTCATCACCGACATGATCCGCCGCGGCGGGCACTTCGCCCATGGCGAACTCGCCGGCTATATGGACATGATCGAGCGCGCCGCGCGCTTCATCGTGCTCAACGGCCCCGTCACCGGGCAGGACCGCTGGGAGGAGGACGCGGGCTATTCGCCCTTCACGCTCGCGGCGGAGATTTCCGCCCTGCTCGCCGCCGCCGACATGATGGAGATCGCCGGCCGGTCGCACGACGCGCAATATCTGCGCGAGAAGGCCGATGCGTGGAACGACTCCATCGAGC
>JAEZMI010000129.1 GCA_023414975.1 Pseudomonadota bacterium
ACCCCTTTCCCGCTCTATGTCGCCCTGGCGGCCCTGTTCTTTCCCGGACGTCCGATACGGCTGGCCCATGACCGGTTCCAGCAGTTTCAGGGCGGCGTGAAGCGCCATGCTTTCAAGATGCGGTCGCAGATGGGCGTGGACCGGCAAAGCGGGCTCATCACCGCCTTTGCAGCCGATCATGTGCTCGATGGCGGAGGGCTGGCGAACTACTCTGTGAGTGTCGCGGTGGTCGGGGCCACCGGCGCCATCGGCATGTATGAGGTGCCAAAAGTCGACGTCACGACCGTCGCGGAGCACACGCGCGGTGTAACCGCCGGCTCGATGCGCGGTTACGGCACGCTGCAGACCATGACGGCGCTTGAGACCCTGGTGGATGAGGCCTGCACGGCCCTTCCGCTCGACCCCATCGAATTCCGCCGGAGAAACGCACTCAAGGTTGGGGCGCTGACGATGACCGGCAATCCCTATTCAGTGTCGGTTCGCGCGCCCGAAATTCTCGACAAGCTCGAGAAGCAGGCGATCTGGAAGGATAGGGCGCGGGAGAAGGCCGCGGCGCGCACCGGATTCCTCGTCGGCACGGGCGTGGCTTGCGCGGCCAAGGACTACGGCACAGGGGCGGATTGCTCGCTCGGCGCCGTCTCGATCGACCCGCAGGGGCGTGTGTCGATCCATGGTGACGCGGTCGAAATGGGCAACGGCATCGGCACGGCGCTGGCGAACCGGGTCGCAGCCCACATCGGCGCGATCGCCGACGAAGTGACGGTCGCGCAGATCGACGTGTTCGACGAACTCGGGCTTGTGACCTCGGGCGATCCCTATTCGATTTCGCAGGCGGATCAGGACAAGGCTGCGCTCGATCCGCGCTGGGTGCCGGCGATCTCGTCTGCGACGAGCGCCTCCATCGGCGCACATGTCGGCACGCAGGCGGCAGCGGAAGCCGCCCGCGTCGTTTTCCGATTTGGCTTGTGGCCGGCCGCGTTGTCGCTGTGGGGCGTGGCGCCCCATGACCCACGTGCCAGCCGCTGGACCGAGGCCTATTGGCAGGGCGAGACGCTGCTGTTCTCAGGGCTCCCGCCGCTTGCGCTGAAAGCGATTGCCGCGAAAGCCCACGAACAGGGCGGGGTGACCGGTGCGATGGCGCATGCCTTTTCGCGCTGGGCGTGGGCGGAAGCGACGTTCACACTCCCCGAGGGCGACTGGAGCGCCGAGATCGATGCGCTGGCGGTGCGGCGCGGCGGCGGCACCTTTGAGCGCCTGGACCGCCAGGCGGTCGCCTTCCCACCGGCGGACTATAATCGCATCGGCACCGCCTTCGCCTCGATGTGCGGCACATCGGTTCGGATCGAGATCGAGCGCGCGACAGGCAATCTGCGCATCGCCAAAGCCTACAGCGTGCTGGAATGCGGGCAGGCGCTGGTTCCGGAGGTCGTGCTCGGCCAATCGCAGGGTGGCTTCGCCATGGGCGTCGGTTATGCGCTGCTCGAGGACTTGCCGCCCTTCGAGGATGGGCCGGGCAATGGCAGATGGAATCTCGGCCAGTATGTCGTCGCGCGCGGCTCCGACCTGCCGCTGCACGATCTCGACATCGAGGTGCTGCCGCCGCTCGCGCCCAACGAGCCGCCAAAGGGAATGGCCGAGGTGGTCATGATCCCCGTCGTGCCGGCGCTGCTGAACGCGATTTTCGACGCGACAGGGTATCGCTTCTACGCGCTGCCGGTGACAGCCGAGATGATCAAGGGAGTTCTCGCGTGACGATGTTCTCGCTGACGATCAACGGCCGTCAGGTCGGTCCGATGGACGTTCGACCCGACCTGTCCATGAACGACTTCCTGCGCGAAATGCTGGGCATGACCGGCACCAAATTCGGCTGCGGGGCGGCGCAGTGCCTGAGCTGCGCCGTCATCGTCGATCTCGACGACGGGACCAGCATGACGAAGCCAACCTGCGTGGCGCCGGCACTCGATTTCAACAACCACAACATCCGGACCGTTGAAGGGCACGCCGTCAACGGCGTGCTGACGCCGCTGCAAAAGAGCTTCGTCGAGCATTTCGCATTCCAATGCGGCTATTGCACCCCCGGCTTTCTCAATGAGGGGCAGGTGCTGCTGGAGCGGCTGGAAAAGCAGAAAGTGGCGAGCAAGGATCTCGAACGCACCATCATGGAGGCGCTGGACGGCCATATCTGCCGTTGCTCCGGCTACGTGAAATACCATCAGGCGGTGCGCGATGTGATCCTTGCGGATCCTGCCCGCTTCCTCACGGCTTGAAGACGGCCATGACGATGAACAAGCACCATTGGATGGTTTTGGCGGCGGTGTTGATGGCGAGCGCCCTGACAGCCGGCATTACCAGCCGGAGCGGGCTGGCGACGCCGACGGAAAGCCTGGCGTCGCCGGAGAGCTTTGCGACGATTGCGGATACTTCCGCGCGCTCGGCGGCCTATTTTGCTGAACTCGGCAAGGTGCTGACCAGCCCGCGCTGTACCAACTGCCATCCCGCGACGGACCGCCCCCGGCAGGGCGACGCCAAGCGGCTGCATCAGCCGCCCGTGTACCGTGGCGAAGACGGGATGGGGCTTGCCAGCCTGCGCTGTTCGAGCTGCCATGGCGGGGCGAATTTCGACCCGGCCAGGATGCCGGGCCATCCGGCCTGGCATCTCGCGCCCGCGGAAATGGCCTGGGAAGGCAAGACCGTGTCGCAGATCTGCGAGCAGATCAAGGATCCCGCCCGCAATGGCGGCAGGTCGCTGCACGACCTGATCGAGCACATCGGCGATGACACGCTGGTTGGCTGGGCGTGGCATCCCGGCCCCGGGCGCACGCCGGCGCCGGGGACGCAGGCCGAAGCCAAGGCTCTCGTGATTGCGTGGATCGAGAGCGGCGCCGCCTGCCCCTGAGGGATCGGCGCACGCCGCCGCCATCTCGCGAAAGCGCGGGCTTTCCCGCCGGTCTGCGCCCACCGTAGCCGACCCATTCTTGGCTTCGGCAGCGCCCGTCTCGCTGGCTCCGAGACCGGCTGCCGCCCAACCCGAACGGGCAGCGCCGCTCGCCGAGGCTATTCGGCGGCCTCCATCATGACGGTGGGCGGGGTCCAATCGCCCGCCTGGAGTTCCGCAATGCGGGAGTCCAACTCGGCGATAACGTGGCGGGAGAACGGATAGAGGTGCAGATAGAGCACCATGTTGACCATTGCAGCCTCGAGTGCGGCAGGATTCTTTCGGATGCAATCGATCAGGCTGACCCAGAAATAGGGCGCAAAGCGTGGGCGGGCCATGGTGATCGTCCAGCTTGCGCGGGCGAGCAGTTTCAGGTCGCGCCGGATGCCCGCCCACGTCGCTCCCTTGCCGAAGGATCGTCGCTTCACCTTGCTGGCCATGCCGCGCACCCGTCGGAAGAAATGCCGAGGGTGGTAGATTTCCTCAATGACCCGCCGGTAATCCGACAGGATTTGGTCGCGGGGGCGAAGCGTTACGAAGTTGAGCCCCGCCGTGCACTGATCGCCCGCATCCGATGGGGCGACGTTATAGCCTTCGAACAGACGTCCTTCGCGTCGCAAGCGCCGGGTGAGCTGCGTGTTCGGAAGGGCATAGAGCAGGCCGACCATGGCAACCGGTATCTCACTTGCCCGGATGCATTCGACCATGGGTGATGAGACGCTGCCGTTTTCGGTGTCGAAACCGACGATGAAGCCCCCGGTGACGTAGATCCCCGCCGCATAGAGGCGGTGCACGCTCTCCGCGATGCTGCGGCGTGTATTCTGCTTCTTTTGCATCGCCACCAGAGTGCCCTCGTCGGGGCTCTCGATGCCGGTGAAGATGACGAAAAAGTTGGTATCGCTCATCATCTGAAGAAGCTGGGGATCGTCAGCGACATTCAGCGAAACCTCGGTCGAGAATTCGAATGGATAGCCCTGCGCCTCCTGCCAGGTCTTCAGCTCCGGCAGGAATTGTTTGATGGCCTTCTTGTTGCCGATGAAGTTATCGTCGACGAAGTCGACATGGCCGCGATAGCCCAGTCGGCGAAGCTCTCCCAACTCGGCAAGCATCTGCTCGTTGGACTTGGTGCGCGGGACCCTGCCGTAGAGTTCGATGATGTCGCAGAACTCGCATGTGAAGGGGCAGCCGCGCGAGAACTGCACGCCGACATAGAGATAGTCGCTGAAATCGATGAGATCGAAGCGTGGTATAGGGCTCGCCTGGACATTTGCCTTGAACTTCTCGGCCTCGAAACGACCGGAGGTTGCACCCTGCTCCCAGGCCTCGACGAAGCGGTCGATGATACCTTCGGCCTCGCCCAGCACGAGGAAGTCGGCCGCGGCATACACCTCGGGATTGGAGGTGGGATCCGGACCGCCGAGACAAACCGGCCGTCCCAGTTCGTGGCAGCGGCTGATCAGCGCCAATGTATCGACCTGCTGTGGCAGCATCCCGCCGGTCAGCACGATATCGGCCCATAATATGTCGCTGTCGGCCACGCCGCGGGCATTGCGGTCGATGAGCCGGATCTCCCAATGGCGGGGTAGAAGAGCGGCAACCGTGAGCAGACCGAGAGGGGGCGC
>JAEZMI010000132.1 GCA_023414975.1 Pseudomonadota bacterium
CACGAACACGCGCCGCGCGGCACAACCCGCTTTACCAATGAATACTTGATGATATCGACCTGAGAATAATTATAGCAATAAAACTGCCATGCATTTTGAAATAAACGCCAGTCACATTCCGGTCTCACTTGTCCACCATCTAGGCGCCGGGTTGCGACGGGTTGATTCTACGCCGGCTAAGCTCACGAGCCTCCGGGAGGCCCGCGCCTGATCCTTGGAATTTCGCGGAGACGCACGCCATGTCAGACGATTACCGCATCGGCATCGAAGAAGAATATTTCGTCGTCGACCAGCCGACCAAGAGCGTGCTGCGCCGCATGCCGACCGCCTTCATGGACAGGGCGCGCGATGCGCTGGGGGAGCGGGTCTCGGGCGAGCTGCTGCAATCGCAGATCGAGGTGATGACCCGGCCCCATGCGAGCACCGCCGAGGCGAGGGCGGAGTTGCGGGGACTGCGCCGCACGCTGGCGCAGGTGACGGCCGGCTTCGACCTGTCCTTCCTCGCCTCCGGCACGCACCCCACCGCCTCCTGGCAGGGCGGCAAGCGCACGCCGACCCAGCGTTATGACGGCCTGATGCACGACCTGCAGATGCTGGGCGAGCGCAACATGCTGTGCGGGCTGCACGTCCATGTCGAGCTGCCGGACGCGCAGACGCGCATCGACGTGATGCGGCGCATCCTGCCCTATCTGCCGGCCTTCGTGGCGCTCTCCACCTCCTCGCCCTTCTGGGAATCGAAGCGCACCGGGCTCATGGGCTACCGCCTCGCCGCCTATGACGAGCTGCCGCGCACCGGGATGCCGGAACTGTTCGAGAGCGCCAAGGACTATGAGGACTATGTGGACGCGCTGGTGGCGGCGCGGGCCATCCGCGATTCCAGCTACATCTGGTGGACCATCCGCCCCTCGCAGAAGCATCCGACGCTGGAATTGCGGGCGCCGGACAGCTGCACGCGGGTGGAGGATTCGGTCGCCATCGCCGCGCTCTACCGGGCGCTGGTGCGGCATCTCGTGCGCAACCCCTCGGTCAATGCCGGCATCGACGCGGTGGACCGCGCCATCGCCATGGAGAACAAATGGCGCGCCCAGCGCTATGGTGTGCATGGCAGCTTCGTCGATCGCGCGGCACGACAGGCGGTGCCGGTGGCGCAGGCGGTGGAGACGCTGATCGACCAGGTGGCCGACGACGCGCAGGCGCTCGGCAGCCGCGACGAACTGGAGCATCTGCGCACCATCCTCAATGGCGGCACCAGCGCGGACATCCAGATCGCCGTCTATCAGGAAGCCGCGCACCGCACGGGCAACCGCACCGAGGCACTGCGCGCGGTGACGACCTGGCTCACCCACGCTTCCGCTCAGTAAGGGCGGGACGTCCGCCAGCCGCCAGCGGACGGCGCATCGGCGCGGCTGATTGCAGGGCGGCTCATTGCAGGAACGCATTTAGCATCGCCGGCCAGTAGTTACGGCGATTTGCGTCGCGGGCCCGCCTGTGTATGGTCGCGCGCCCCGGCGGCCCGCGCCATCGGGGCCGCTTCCGCCCCTGCCCTGCCTTGCCTGCCCCGCCGGAGTTCCCATGGCGCGCGACCAGATCGACATCCAGCCCATCGAGAGCCGCGACGACCTCGTCGCCTGGCTGGAAGCCGGATGCAAGGATCCCGGCAAGTTCCGCATCGGCACGGAGCACGAGAAGTTTCCCTTCACGCTCGCCGGCCACGACCCGGTGCCCTATGAGGGGCCGCACGGCATCCGCGCCCTTCTGGAGGGAATGCAGGCGCAGAACGGCTGGGAGCCCATCATGGAGGGCGAGGCGATCATCGGCCTCGCGGACGCGGTGGGCGGCGGGGCGATCTCGCTGGAGCCGGGAGGGCAGTTCGAGCTTTCCGGGGCGCCGCTGAGGACCGTTCACGAAACCTGCGCCGAGGTGAACTCGCATCTCGAACAGGTGCGCTCCATCGCGACGCCGCTCGGCTTCGGCTTCCTCGGCCTCGGCATGAGCCCGAAATGGACGCGCGCGCAGACGCCGGTGATGCCCAAGGGCCGCTACCGGATCATGGCGAACTACATGCCGAAGGTCGGCACGCTCGGCCTCGACATGATGTTCCGCACCTGCACGGTGCAGGTGAACCTCGACTTCGCCACCGAGGCCGACATGGTGAAGAAGCTGCGCGTGGGCCTCGCGCTCCAGCCCATCACCACCGCGCTCTTCGCCAATTCGCCGTTCACGGAAGGGCGTCTGAACGGCTTCCTGTCCTTCCGCTCGGAAATCTGGCGCGATACCGACAGGGACCGCACGGGAATGATGCCCTTCGCCTTCGAGGAGGGCATGGGATTCGAGCGCTATGTCGACTACGCGCTGGACGTGCCCATGTACTTCATCAAGCGCGGCGACAGCTATATCGACGTCGCGGGCTCCTCCTTCCGCGACCTGCTGGCCGGCCGGCACCCGGCGGTGCCCGGCGAGAGCGCCACGGTGTCGGATTGGGCCAACCACCTCTCCACCATCTTCCCCGAGGTGCGGCTGAAGCGTTACCTCGAAATGCGCGGCGCCGATGGCGGGCCATGGCGCAACCTGTGCGCGCTGCCGGCGCTCTGGACCGGCATCTATTACGACGGGGCGGCCCTCGACGCGGCGTGGGACCTCTGCAAGGGCTGGAGCGCGGCCGACCGCCAGACGCTGCGCGACGGCGTGCCCCGGCTCGGCCTCAAGGGCGACATCGCGGGGCGCCCGGTGATCGAGGTCGCCCGCGACATGGTCGAGATCGCCCGCGCGGGCCTCGCCCGCCGCGACTACCGCGACAGCCAGGGCCGGGACGAAACCCGCTTCCTCGCGCCGCTGCAGGAGGCGGTCGCCACCGGCCGCACGCCGGCCGAGGAGCTGATCGCCCGCTATGAGGGGCCGTGGCAGCACTCGGTCGAGCCGATTTTCGACGAACTGGCCTATTGAGCGGGCGGGCCTACTGAGCGGGCGGGCGAGCCAAGATCGCCGCGCCACCAGATCGCGGCGCCGCCGGATCGGCCGACAGCCGTCCGGGATGAGGGGCGAGGGAAGGCCCGCTCACTCCGCCGCGATGGCGGCTTCGGAGATGTTGTCGAGACCCTGAATGATGTGGTTGGCGAGCGCGTCGGCCAGCGCCGAGGCCTCGTGCCGGTTGCGCACGAGGCCGATGCGGCAGGGCGGAAGCGCGGGGAAACCGTCGGAGGGTCCAAGCACCCGCATGCCGGGTCGCAGACCGGATTCCGGCAGCACGGAAATCGCCAGGCCGGACAGCACCGCCGCCGAGACGGCGGTGGAATTGGACGAGGTGTAGAGGATGCGGAAGGGGCGCCCGGCCGACTGGAGCATCGAGATCGCCTCCTGCCGCCAGTTGCAGCTCTGCCGGCCGAGCGCGAGCGGGACGGGCGTATCGAGATGCGCGGCATGGCGGGTGGAGCCGACCCAGAGAAGCTGCTCGCGCCGGACGATCTCGGTGTCGCGGTTCAGCGTCTCGCAATCGGTGATGATGGCGAGGTCCAGATCGCCGGTATCGATGCGGTCGACCAGATCCGACGACGGGTCGCAGACGACGGTCAGCTCGACATTGCAATGGGTGTGGGAGAACCGCGCCATGATTTCCGGCAGGTAGCGGTCGGCGTAATCGTCGGGCACGCCGAGGCGCACGCGGCCGGAGAGTTCGGCCGACGCAAGGCTGGCGACAGCCTCGTTGTTCAGCTTGACGATGCGGCGGGCGTAATCGAGCAGCCGCTCGCCCTCCTCGGTGAGGCGCGAGGCGCGGCCATCACGGGCGAAAATCGGTTTGCCGACCCGCTCCTCCAGCCGCTTCATCTGCATGGAGACGGCAGACTGGGTCTTGTGGACCACATCAGCGGCCCTGGTGAAACTGCCCGTTTCGGCAATGGTTATGAATGTTCTTAATTGATCAATATCGAGCAAAACGGACATGGGAGCGCCTCTGGGCCGTTACCATCAATCAGAATGATAACTGATATGAAAAACATTCGCTAGTGTGATCATTGATAGCACGACATAACACTCCTGCCGCGAACGGATGGCGTCGAGATCGGGTGGCACGGCCACGTATCACCCGATTTCATGCACCCAGCGTCATTGCCGCGCGGCCGGCAGATGGAGAGAAAGATGTCGTATATCGGCGAAGTTCGCAGATCCACCTTCGCGTCATTCGGCGCCGCCGCAGCCACCGGGCTCATCGGCGCCGTTCTGGGTACGCTCAAGTTCATCAATGCGGTGATGCGCCGCCGTCATCTCGTCCAGCTCGGCGAGTTCGATGACCGCATGCTCAGCGATATCGGCCTGACGCGGGCCGATCTGCGCGACGCCGCTTCCGGCCCGCTCTGGCAGGACCCGACCGCCGTGCTCGTGGTCCGCTCGGTCGAGCGCCGGGCCAGCCGGCGGACCGCCGCGCGTGAAAACCTGTCCATCGGCGCCGCCAAACGCGGCCGCGACGAC
Organism: Pseudomonadota bacterium; assembly: GCA_023414975.1. Classification (GTDB taxonomy): domain Bacteria; phylum Pseudomonadota; class Alphaproteobacteria; order Rhizobiales; family Xanthobacteraceae; genus Ancylobacter. The sequence goes on from JAEZMI010000132.1 coordinate 4,465, forward strand.
CTGATCTCCTGCGGATGAGCGTGCAGCCCGTCCGGAGGATTAACGGCGGCATCGACCCCCTCGTGTCGCCGACTTGAAGCCCGCTGGCCGGTCCAGCGGGCTTTTTTTATGGATTGCGCCGTTGCACGGCGGAAAGCCCGAACTTGCACCGCTGCGGATGCACGCCCGCGCCTTCGGGTCCATATGGGGGGCGTCGGCATCGGCGCCGGCGGAAAGGCCCCACCATGGCACAGCATCTCGAACTCGGCCTCGACACGTTCGGCGACGTGACCCGAACCGCGGAAGGCGCGCCGGTTTCCCATGCGCAGGTGATCCGCGATCTCGTGGAGGAAGCCCGCCTGGCGGATGAGGTGGGGCTCGACTTCTTCGGCGTCGGCGAACATCACCGCGACGACTTCGCGGTGTCCGCCCCCGAGGTGGTGCTGGCGGGCATCGCCACCCAGACGCGCCGCATCCGCCTCGGCTCGGCGGTGACGGTGCTGTCCTCCGACGACCCGATCCGCGTGTTTCAGCGCTTCTCGACCGTGGACGCGCTGTCCAACGGGCGGGCGGAGGTCATTCTCGGGCGCGGCTCCTTCACCGAATCCTTCCCGCTCTTCGGCTTCGAGCTGAACGACTACGAAACCCTGTTCACGCAGAAGCTCGATCTGTTCGCCGCGCTCCTGCGCGACAACGGCGCGCCGGGCGGCGTCACCTGGGAAGGCTCGATCCGCCCGCCGCTGAAGGGCCAGCACGTCTTCCCGCCCGTGGAGAGCGGCACGCTCAAGACCTGGATCGGCGTCGGCGGCAGCCCGGAATCGGTGGTGCGCGCGGCCCGCTACGGCCTGCCGCTGATGCTCGCCATCATCGGTGGCAACCCCGCCCGCTTCGCGCCCTATGTCGATCTCTACAAGCGGGCGGTCGCCCAGCTCGGCGGCACGATGCAGCCCATCGGCGTGCATTCGCACGGCTATGTCGCCGAAACCGACGCCGCGGCGCGGGAGGAATTCTTTGCCGACTACAAGGTGATGCACGACCGGATCGGGCGCGAGCGCGGCTGGCCGGCCTATAGCCGCGACGCCTTCGAGCGCGAAATCGAGCACGGTTCGCTCTATCTCGGCTCGCCGGAGACGGTGGCGCGCAAGATCGCCCGCACGGCGCGCACGCTCGGCCTGTCGCGCTTCGATCTGAAGTACAGCGCCGGCCCGCTGCCGCATGGGCGGATGATGCGGGCGATCGAGCTCTATGGCCGCGAGGTCGCCCCCCGCGTGCGCGAGCTGCTGGCGCAGGACGAGGCGGCGGCCTAAGTGCGGGGCCGTCCCGACTGTCGGAACGTCATGACGGAACGACGCGAAACCCGCCTCAGTGTCATCCCGGAACGGCCGCCAGGCCGTATCCGGGATCGCGTCGTGACGTGGCACGCGATCCCGGCTCTGCGCTGCGCTCCGGCCGGGATGACGGCGTCTTGAACGGCCGGTCGGGATCGCCTCCGCGGCGCCCTCGCCTCACACGTTGAGCAGCAGGAATTCACGCTCCCAGGGCGAGATGACGCGCATGAAGGTGTCGAATTCGGTCTGCTTCACCGCCGTGTAGGTCTTCACGAAGGACGGCCCCAGCACCGTGGCGATCTCTTCGGAATATTGCAGCGCCGCAACCGCTTCGAGCAGGCCGCGCGGCAGTTCGAAATCGAGGCCCTTGGCGTCGGCTTCCAGCGGCTCGGTCGGGCGCAGGCCCTCCACGAGGCCGAGATAGCCGCAGGCGAGCGAGGCGGCGATGACGAGATAGGGGTTCGCGTCCGAGGACGGCACCCGGTTCTCGACACGCCGCGCGGCGGGGGAGGACGGCGGCACGCGCAGGCCGGCGGTGCGGTTGTCATAACCCCACTGCACGTTGATCGGCGCCATCGAATCGCGCGTCAGCCGGCGATAGGAATTCACATAAGGGGCGAGGATCGACATCACCGCCGGCAGATAGCGCTGCTGGCCGGCGATGAAGGAGAAGAACTCCGGCGTCGGGTCGCCATCCTTGTCGGAGAAGATGTTCTTGCCGGTCTGCGCATCCACGATGGACTGGTGGATGTGCATGGCCGAGCCCGGCTCGTCGGCGATGGGCTTGGCCATAAAGGTGGCGTAGATCTTGTGCGCCAGCGCCGCCTCGCGGATCGTGCGCTTGAACAGGAACACCTGGTCGGCGAGCGCGATGGGATCGCCGTGCAGGAGGTTGATCTCCATCTGCGCCGCGCCGTCCTCATGGATCAGCGTGTCGATTTCGAGCCCCTGCGCCTCGGAGTAGTCGTACATATCCTCGAACAGGGCGTCGAACTCGTTCACCGCCTGGATCGAATAGGACTGCCGGCCGATTTCCGGGCGGCCGGAGCGGCCGATCGGCGGCTTCAGCGGGTAGTCGGCGTCGGTGTTGGGCTCGACGAGATAGAACTCGATCTCCGGCGCCACGACGGCCTTCCAGCCCTTCTTGGCATAGAGTTCGACGACGTTCTTCAGCACCTGGCGGGGGGCGAGCTCCACCGGCCGGCCGTCGCGGTGATAGGCGTCGTGGATGATCTGCGCCGTCGGGTCGGTCGCCCAGGGCACGATCGCCAGCGTCGAGAAATCGGGCTCCATCACCAGGTCGCTGTCGACCACGACGGAATCCACGAGGTTGTCATAGGGCGGATAGTCGCCCGAAATCGTCTGGAAGAACACCGAGAGCGGCAAGTTCATCACCGGGCCGGAGAGGAACTTCGAGACCGGCATGATCTTGCCGCGGCCGACGCCGGCGAGGTCCGGCACGGCACATTCGATCTCGGTGATTCCGCGGGCGGCCATCCAGGCCTTGGCTTCCTCGAGCGAGGAAACGCCGCGGGTGGACGTGACGGCGTCCATGTCGGGACGCTTCTTCTTGGCCATGATTCATCATCCTGATGCGCTTTTTGCGCCTGTATGAGGCAACCATGCCGTTGCGAGCGCCGTCAAGGCGGGGCGGGCGGCTTAAACGCGCCGGCTGTTTTGCGGGCATGGTAAATTTGTTTGCAATGGCACGTTGAGCCGGCGGACGAAGCCGGTTAGCGTTCGCACAAGGCCGGTGCGCCGGCGGGGAAAACGGGGCCAAGCATGAACACGGGCGTCGCCGACAAGACGCAGAAGACCATTGGCGGCATCCGCCGCAAATTCGCCCCCTGGACCGACCCTCACGCCACGCCGCTGATACGCTACCAGAACGTCACCAAGCGTTTCGGCGAGTTCGTGGCGATCGACAACCTCTCGCTCGACATTTATGAGCGCGAATTCTTCGCGCTGCTCGGCCCCTCCGGCTGCGGCAAGACCACGCTGATGCGCATGCTCGCCGGGTTCGAGGAACCGAGCAGCGGCCAGATCACGCTGGCGGGGCAGGATCTCGTCGGCACGCCGCCCTACAAGCGGCCGGTGAACATGATGTTCCAGTCCTATGCGCTGTTCCCCCACATGACCGTGTGGGACAACATCGCCTTCGGCCTGCGCCAGGACGGCATGGCGAAGGACGCCGTGGCCAATCGCGTCGAGGAGATGCTGAAGCTGGTCAAGCTCGGCCAGTTCGCCAAGCGCAAGCCGCACCAGCTCTCCGGCGGTCAGCGCCAGCGCGTGGCGCTCGCCCGTTCGCTCGCCAAGCGGCCCAAGGTGCTTCTGCTGGACGAGCCGCTCGGCGCGCTCGACAAGAAGCTGCGCGAGGAAACCCAGTTCGAGCTCATGGACATCCAGATGGAGCTCGGCATGACCTTCCTTATCGTGACGCACGATCAGGAAGAGGCGATGACGGTGGCCGACCGCATCGCGGTGATGAACCACGGCAAGCTGGTGCAGGTGGCCCCGCCGGCGGTCATCTATGAACAGCCGGCCTCGCGCTATGTCGCCGAGTTCGTCGGCGACGTGAACATTCTCGACGCGACGGTGGAAACGGTGGAGCCGGGCCTCGTCACGCTGCGCTGCCCGGCGGCGCCGGACATGCTCTTCAAGGTGGCGCAGGACTGCCCGGCAGGCGTCGGCGCCAGCGTGGCGCTGGCCTTCCGGCCGGAGAAGCTGCGCGTCGAGCTTGACCCGCCGGCCGACCCGACGGTGAACTGCCTCACCGGCACGATCTGGGACATCGGCTATCTCGGCGACCTCTCCATCTATCATGTGGAGCTGGCGAACGGTCAGCGCGTGAAGGCGGCCAAGCCCAACCTCACCCGCATGGTCGAGCGCCCGATCTCCTGGGACGACAAGGTCTATGTCTCCTTCGCGCCGGATGCCGGCGTGGTGCTGACGAGTTGAGGGGACCATCATGGCGGACAAGGCGAAGGGGCGCTGGCTGGTCGTCGCCATCCCCTATCTCTGGCTCGTGGCGCTGTTCCTCGTCCCCTTCCTGATCGTCTTCAAGATCAGCCTGTCGCAGGACGCGATCGCCCAGCCCCCCTATGTGCCCACCTTCGACCTCGCGGCCGGATGGGACGCCTTCAAGGAAGCCTTCGGCGAACTGTCCTTCGACAATTACGGCTATGTGCTGAGCTGGGACAACGACTTCATCGAGGCGTACGGCTCCAGCCTCTGGATCGCCGGCTGCTCGACGCTGATGCTGCTCGCCGTCGGCTACCCCATCGCCTATGCGATGGCGCGGGCGCCGAAATCCATCCGCCCAACGCTGCTGATGCTGGTGATCCTGCCGTTCTGGACCTCCTTCCTCATCCGCGTCTATGCGTGGATCGGCATCCTGTCGCCGGAAGGGCTGCTCAACCAGCTGCTCATCGGGCTCGGCATCATCAGCCCGGACGCGCCGCTGCAGCTCCTCGCCACCGACACGGCGGTCTATATCGGCATCGTCTATTCCTACCTGCCCTTCATGATCCTGCCGCTCTATTCGGCGCTGGAGAAGATGGACGAGACGCTGCTGGAGGCCGCCGCCGATCTCGGCTGCCCCCCGCTCGCCGCCTTCTGGAAGATCACCTGGCCGCTCTCGCTGCCCGGCGTGTTCGCCGGCTGCCTGCTCTGCTTCATCCCGGCGGTGGGCGAGTTCGTCATCCCGGACCTGCTCGGGGGCTCGGACACGCTGATGATCGGCAAGGTGCTGTGGACCGAGTTCTCGGTGAACCGCTCCTGGACCGTCTCCTCCGCGGTGGCGGTGCTGCTCCTGATGGTGCTGGTGATCCCCATCGTGCTCTACCAGAACGTCCAGGCCCGCGAGATGGAGAAGCGGTGATGCGCAAGGGTCTGTCCGTCTTCAACATCACCTCGATCGTGCTCGGCTTCGCCTTCCTCTATCTGCCGATCCTGCTTCTGGTGATCTACTCCTTCAACGCCTCGCGGCTGGTGACGGTGTGGGCCGGCTTCTCCACCCACTGGTACGTCCAGCTCTTCCAGAACGAGCAATTGCTCGACGCCGCCTGGGTGACGCTGCGGGTCGCCTTCATCACCGCGACGGTGGCCACCGTCCTCGGCACGCTCGCCGCCATCGCGCTCACCCGCTACGGGCGGTTCTACGGGCGCACCCTGTTTTCCGGCATGGTCTACGCCCCGCTGGTGATGCCGGAAGTCATCACCGGCCTGTCGCTGCTGCTGCTCTTCGTCGCCGTCAACATCGACCGCGGCTTCTGGACCATCACGCTCGCGCACATCACCTTCACCATGTGCTTCGTCTCGGTGGTGGTGC
>JAEZMI010000195.1 GCA_023414975.1 Pseudomonadota bacterium
GGTCTCGCGCCAATCCTTGGGGTCGAACGGCGGAAAATGCACGTCGCCTTCCGGCCGCGCATGGACCTGGGTGAGCCGCAGCCGCTCAGCCAGCGGCATGGCCTGCGCGTAGATCTGCGCGCCTCCCACCACCGCCATTTCGTCGACCCCGAGCCGCGCAGCTTCCGCACGCCCGGCCGTCAGCGCCGCCTCCAGCGAGGCCGCGACGATGACGCCCTTGGGCGGAACGAAGTCGGCGCCCCGCGTGATGACGACGCTGGTGCGGCCCGGCAACGGGCGGCCGATGGACTGGAAAGTGCGACGACCCATCAGGATCGGCTTACCCCAGGTGATGGCGCGAAACCGCTTCAGGTCGCCGGAAATGTGCCAGGGCAGCTCGTCCCCGCGTCCGATTACCCCATTCTCGGCAACCGCCACGACGAGGGTGAGGCGCGTGGCGCTCCCCCCGCTCACGCCGCGCGCCCGGAAAACTGCGCCAGCACGGCGTCCGCCGCCGCAAGGCCCGTGAGATGCGCGCCGTGGGCGGTGGAATAGGCGTGAGCGGAGACCGCCTCGCCGGCGAAGAAGACGCGATCCGCCAGCGTCTGCCTCAGCCGCGCCCGCATATGGGCAAGGCCCGGCAGCGCACAGCTATACGCCCCGCCAATGAGCGGATCGGCCACCCAGGCGGTGGTGGCGACGCCGGTCAAATGGCGGCGGATGTCCGCGCCGAAGGCGTCGGCAAGCGCGGTGAGGGCAAAATCCTCCATCGCCCTCGGCCCCGCAGCCACCAGACGCTCCGCATTGTCGCCGGCCAGCTGACCGATCGCCATGGGGGCGCCAAAGGGATTGAGGGTGAAGTTGATCGGACAGCGGTTCGGATCGCGCAAATCCAGCGTATCGACATAGGTCGTCGGCGGGAGGCCGAACACGTCGCGGTCGAAATGCACCGCCACCTTTTCCGCCGCGCCCAGCGGCAAGGCGGCGAAGGCGTCGGCGAGGTCCGCCGGAAGACTTGGCGCGAAGGCCAGCGCGCCGCGCGCAATGACCGGCGTCGGCACGGCGATGATGACGCTGTCCCCCGTAAGCGTGCCACGCGCCGTCGCGAGGGAAACGCCCCTGCCCGACCAGTCCACGCGCGAAACCGGGCAGCCGGTAATCACGCGCAGCGCGGGCGCTGCCCGCTGCGCCACGGCCTGAACCAGCGCGCCATAGCCGCTCTCGACGGGATAATTCTCCACCGTGTCCGAATAGGCGGCGTAATCGAGCGTGGAGACGCGTTCCGCCTCCGTTGCGGTCATCAGCGTCAGCCAGTGGCGGGCGAGCCGCAGCCAGGGCGTCCCGGTGTCGATCACTGCGCTCGCGGCGATATCGCGACCCTCATCCCCGGCATGGTGCACGGCCGTGAACATGCCGTCGATCGCCGCCCAGATCGCCTCGCGTTCGGCGTCGTTGGCCCAACGCGCCCCGAGATGCGTCGCCCGCGCCTGCCGGTTGCGGCGGGTCATGTAGCGAATGCCCAGCTCGTCCGCCGCCTGCCGCAACGGATTCACGGAGGCGGAGTGAAGCCAGTGGCAGCCCCGGTCCCAGGCGACGCCGAAGGTGGACGTGTCGGTCCAGGCCCGCCCGCCAGTGCGGGCGGCAGCCTCGACAACCAGCACGTCAACCCCCGCCTGATGCAGGCGGGCTCCGGCCGCGAGGCCGGCAGCGCCGGCCCCTACGACAATCACCTGATGATGGCCGCTCACGAAAAACTACTTCTTGCGGAACGCGTCGAGGCGCACGACCTGCGCGCCCTTGGCCTCGCCATCTGCGCCGCCCTCCTCCGCCTCCGGCTTGGCGGCCGCAGGCGACTTCGCCTCGCTCTTTGCCGCGGCGGCCTTCGACGCGGACGATTTAGCGGCATCCGCTGTGGACAAGTCGGCCTTGGGGGGAGCCGGCTTGGGCGCATCCGTTTTGGCCGCATCCGTTTTGGCGGCGCGGGCCGGGGAAGCAGGCTTGATGTCAACCGGACCGGCGTCCGCCGGCTTTGCCTCCACAAGGCGCGAGGGCACCTCCGGCTTGATCGGCTCCACCTTGGCGGCCGGGCTCGGCTGGGCCTCTCCGGCCGAGGGAGCCCGCGTCGTCGGCACGGAAGTCGGGCGCGGCGCGCTGATCGGCGTCGGCGCGGGCATCGGCGCGATCTCCGCCGTCTCTTCCGGCTCGCCCACCGTCGGCTCGAACTGCAGCCCGAACTTCACGGACGGATCGAAGAATCCCTTGAGCCCGCTGAACGGGATGTGCAGCCGCTCCGGAATACCGTTAAAAGACAGCCCGACCTCGAAATAGGTCTCAGTGACGATCAGATCCCAAAACTGGTGCTGAAGCACGATCGTCATCTCTTCGGGGTAGCGCTCCTTCAGGCGCGGCGACAAACGCACGCCTGGGCTCGTCGTATCAAAGGAGATGTAGAGGTGGTGATCGCCGGGCAGGCCATCACGCGCCACATCGGTCAGCACACGGCGCACCACCGCGCGAAGCGCGTCCTGCACCAGCAAATCATAGCGAATAAGATCGACGCTCATGCCGGCAATGAACCCGATTCCAGTCCCGACCGCCAGCGGGTCTTGAAAAATGAAGTGGAGGCTTCTGTTGCCAGGTGCCTCCGAACCCCGCCTTACAGTGCTACCCGCAAGGACTTATTTCCCAGAGATCAAACCGCTCACGCGGCCTGAGCAACCGGAGCATAGTTGTCGTTGGCAACT
>JAEZMI010000199.1 GCA_023414975.1 Pseudomonadota bacterium
CGCCCGCCCCGCGCGCGCCCGCCCCGCGCGAGCCTTTGCCGCGCGCGCCCTTGCCGCGCTGCCGCGGCGGCGAATCCTTGTCGTCTTCAGCCATTTTCGACCTATAATGCCCGTCGATGAGCGCTGCCAATCCCGCTTCCGATAGGGCCGCATGGTCCGAGGGCGCAAGCGACGATGAGCCGACCCTCTTTCGGGTGCGGCTCACGCCGTACCGCTCGCTCGACCAGCGCGGCTTTCTCATCGTCATGGCCATTGTCGCGGCGATCAGCTTCGTCTGCGGCACGGCCTTCCTTCTCATGGGCGCCTGGCCGGTTTTCGGCCTGTTCGGGCTGGACGTTCTCGCCATCTGGTGGGCGTTCAGGATGAATTTTCGCGCCGCGCGGGCGAGCGAGGAAATCACCGTCACGCCCAGCCTCCTCACCATCCGTCAGACGGCGCCGGACGGACGTTGGCGCGAGGCGCGGCTGAACCCGCTCTGGACCCGCCTCCACCGTGAGCTGCACGAGGATTTCGGTCTCCAGCGCCTCACGCTGGAGACGCGGGGCGAGCCTGTGGAGGTCGGCGGCTTCCTGCACACCGCGCAGCGCGAGGAACTTGCCGACGGCCTCGCCCTCGCCCTCTCGCAGGCCAAGCGCGGCGTGATACGGTCGAGCTTCTGAACCCGCGTCGAAATCGGGTGGCCGATGCCGGGCGCGCGTGCTCGGATAGGGCAGCAGAAGGAGAACGCACGTGCTCGCGCCCAATCTCGACGCCGCCCACCCTCTGAAGATCGCCGCCGCCGATTACGAGATCGTGCGCCGCGCGGTGGAATATGTGAATCTGCGCTTCCGCGACCAGCCGGACGTGGAGGAGATCGCCCGCGCCTCCGGCGTCCATCCGCGCGCGCTGACCGACCTGTTCCGCCGCTGGTGCGGCCTCACGCCGAAGGATTTCCTCCAGGCCGTAACGATCGACGCGGCCCGCCGCGTGCTCACCGAATCCGACAACGTCCTCGACGCCGCCTATGAGGTCGGGCTGTCCGGCCCCGGCCGGCTGCATGATCTGTTCGTGGTGCACGAATCCATGTCGCCCGGCGAATGGAAGACCGGGGGCGCCGGCCTTGTGGTGCGCTACGGCTTCCACGCCTCGCCCTTCGGCACGGCGCTGGCCATGGTCACGCCCCGCGGCCTGTGCGGCCTCGCCTTTGCCGATGACGGGGAGGAGGACGCTGCCCTCGCCGACATGCGCCGGCGCTGGCCGAACGCGCTCTATATCGAGGACCCGCTGGCAACCGCGCCTTACGCCGCCCGCATCTTCGATCAGGGCACCTGGAGCCCTGAGGATCCGCTGCGGATCGTCTTCATCGGCACGGATTTCGAGGTGAAGGTGTGGGAGACGCTGATGCGCATCCCCATGGGCAAGGCCACCACCTATTCCGCCATCGCCGGCACGGTGGAGCGGCCCAAGGCGGCACGCGCCATCGGAGCGGCCGTGGGCAAGAACCCCATGTCCTTCGTGGTCCCCTGCCATCGCGTGCTCGGCAAGGACGGCAATCTCACCGGCTATCACTGGGGCCTCACGCGCAAGCGGGCGATCCTCGGCTGGGAGGCGGGCCAGCTCTGCAAGGCGTGGCAGGGCTGAGCGGCGCGGGCGGACGGCGCCGGCCGGCCCGGAGCCTTTTCGAGCGAAGGTGAGGACCAGCGAGCTTTAGTGCGCGATGGTCTTCGAGAACAGGTTGATGACGACGACGCCAGCGACGATCAGCGACAGGCCGATCACCGCCGGTGCATCGAGCTTCTGGCCGTAATAGAGCCAGGCGATGAGGGTGATCAGCACGCTGCCGAAGCCCGACCAGACCGCATAGGCGATGCCGGTCGGCACGGTGCGCAGGACGATGGCCAGGCACCAGAAGGCGAAGCAGTAGAAGACGATCGTGATCAGGCTCGGCACCAGCCGGGTCAGCCCGTCGGAGCGGGCGAGTGCCGTCGTCGCGACCACCTCGGCGGCGATCGCGACGAGAAGAAGCCCGTAGGTGGTGAGCGGCCCCACCCGTCAGCCGGCGAGATCGGTGACGCTGGCGACGGTCGAATCCGCGTTCAGCCGGTAGATCACCGGCACGCCGGTCGCGAGTTCCCGCTTGATGATGCCTTCCGGCGACAGCTTCTCCAGCACCATGATCAGCGCGCGCAGCGAGTTGCCGTGCGCGGCCACCAGCACGCGCTTGCCGCGCAGCACCTCGGGCAGGATTTCCTGCACGTAATAGGGCAGGGCGCGGGCCACCGTGTCCTTCAGGCTCTCGCCGCCGGGCGGGGGCACGTCGAAGGAGCGGCGCCAGATATGCACCTGCTCTTCACCCCATTTGGCGCGCGCGTCGTCCTTGTTGAGGCCCGACAGCTCGCCATAGTCGCGCTCGTTCAGCGCGAGGTTGCGGGTGATCGGCAGGCCGGTCTGGCCCAGCTCGGCGAGGGCGAGGTCCAGCGTCTTCTGCGCGCGCGACAGCTCGGAAGTGAAGCAGACGTCGAACTGGTAGCCCTCGTCCTTCAGCCGCTTGCCGGCGCGCTTGGCTTCCTCGACGCCGAGCGCGGTCAGGTCCGGGTCGCGCCAGCCGGTGAATAGGTTCTTGAGGTTCCACTCGCTCTGGCCGTGACGGACGAGGACGAGGAGGCGGTCGGACATCGGGATTCTCCGTGCGGTCGAAGGCGGCAAAACGGCGTTGGACTAACGGCGATGGACTAGAAATCCCCGAGGCCGAGCACGTCGGCCATGGAATAGAGGCCCGGCTTGCGGCCTCGTCCCCAGCGGGCGGCGGCCAGCGCGCCGCGGGCGAAGATGCCGCGGTCCTCGGCCTTGTGGGCGAGTTCGATGCGTTCATGCGGGCCGGCGAAGATCACATTGTGCTCGCCCACCACCGTGCCGCCGCGCAGCGTGGCGAAGCCGATCTGCCCCGCCTCGCGCGCCCCGGTGAAGCCGTGCCGGGTGAACACGCCGTTTTCGCCGAGGGTGACGCCGCGCCCTTCCGCCGCCGCCTGGCCGAGCAGCAGCGCCGTGCCGGAGGGGGCGTCGATCTTGCGGTTGTGGTGCATCTCGACGATTTCGATGTCGAAGCCCTCGTCGAGCGTGCGCGCGACGCGCTTCACCAGCGCCGCCAGAAGGTTCACGCCGAGGCTCATATTGCCGGACTTGACGATGGCGGCATGCCGGGCGGCGGCGGCGATCTTTTCCTCGTCCTCGTCGGAAAAACCGGTCGTGCCGATGACATGGACGATGCGCGCCTGCGCCGCGAGGCCGGCATGGACGACGCTCGCCGCCGGCACGGTGAAGTCGATCACGCCGTCCGCGGCCACGAAGGCGGCGAGCGGATCATCGGTCACGATGATGCCGGTCGGCGGTAGGCCGGCGAGCTCGCCCACGTCACGCCCGACGAATTCCGAGCCTTCGGGCTCGCAGGCGCCGGCAAGCACGAGGTCCGGCGCCTCCGCAATGGCGCGGGCCACCGCGCGGCCCATGCGCCCACCGGCACCCACCACCACGAGCCGCATCTGCGTCATGTCGATCTCACGCCCTTGTGCTGCACTGCATCGCGTATAGCGGCCTTCCCGCGCCACGAAAAGTGCTTGAATGGCGGGCATTACGGGCCACTTTCTGCATAGCGCTTGACGTTCAGGGCCGCCGCCTGTACACCTCGCGCAACTTTACGAAGGAGCGGCGCCCCGATGCGCAACAATATTATCCTTATCGTAGGACGGCGCGTCGCCGCGGAGCTTGCCTGACGGCAGTTCCGCCCAACGGTGACGCGCGAAAAATGGCCCCCTTCGGGGCCTTTTCATTTTCTGGCCCCCAACGCCCCCGCGACGAACGACGAGTACAGAGGAAACGACCATGATGCGCGAGATGACCGGCGCCGAAATGGTGATGCAGGCCCTGATCGATCAGGGTGTCGAGCACATGTTCGGCTATCCCGGTGGCGCGGTGCTGCCGATCTACGACGCCATGTTCCATCAGAACCAGGTCCGCCATGTGCTCGTGCGCCACGAGCAGGGCGCGGTTCACATGGCGGAGGGCTATGCCCGCTCGTCCGGCAAGGTCGGCGTCGTCCTCGTGACCTCCGGCCCCGGCGCTACCAACGCGGTGACCGGCCTCACCGACGCGCTGCTGGATTCGATCCCGCTCGTCTGCATCACCGGCCAGGTTCCGACGCATCTCATCGGCTCCGATGCCTTCCAGGAGTGCGACACCGTCGGCATCACCCGCCCCTGCACCAAGCACAATTACCTCGTCCGCGACGTGAACGATCTCGCGCGCGTCATGCATGAGGCGTTCTATGTCGCGCAGAACGGGCGTCCCGGCCCGGTCGTCGTCGATATCCCGAAGGACGTGCAGTTCGCCAAGGGCATCTATGTCGGCCCTGAGAACATCGAGCACAAGACGTACAAGCCGCGCCTGAAGGGCGAGCCGGAGAAGATCAAGGCGGCGGTGGACCTGCTGGCGAAGGCCAAGCGGCCGGTCTTCTACACCGGCGGCGGCGTCATCAATTCGGGACCGGAAGCGAGCCGCCTGCTGCGCGAGTTCGCCCGCCTGACCGGCTATCCCGTCACGTCGACGCTCATGGGGCTCGGCGCCTATCCCGCCTCGGACAAGCAGTGGCTGGGCATGCTCGGCATGCACGGCACCTATGAGGCGAACATGGCGATGCATGATTGCGACGTCATGATCTGCGTCGGCGCGCGCTTCGACGACCGCATCACCGGCCGGCTCGACGCCTTCTCGCCGAACTCGAAGAAGATCCACATCGACATCGACCCGTCCTCGATCAACAAGAACGTCAAGGTCGACCTGCCGATCATCGGCGATGTGAAGCACGTCCTTGAGGACATGCTCACCGTCTGGCGCGGCATGAAGGCCGAGCCCGACCGGCAGGCGCTCGCCGGCTGGTGGGGGCAGATCGCCAAGTGGCGCGCCCGCAAGTCGCTCGCCTTCCAGCCCTCCGCCTCGGTCATCAAGCCGCAGCAGGCGATTAAGGCGCTGTACGACCAGGTGAAGGACAAGGACGTCTACATCACCACCGAGGTCGGCCAGCACCAGATGTGGGCGGCGCAGCACTTCCACTTCGAGGAGCCGAACCGCTGGATGACCTCCGGCGGCCTCGGCACCATGGGCTATGGCCTGCCGGCCGCGATCGGCGCGCAGGTGGCGCATCCCGATAGCCTCGTCATCGACATCGCCGGCGAAGCCTCGATCCAGATGTGCCTTCAGGAGCTCTCCACCGCGCTGCAGTTCAACCTGCCGGTGAAGGTGTTCGTGCTGAACAACGAATATATGGGCATGGTGCGCCAGTGGCAGGACCTGCTGCATGGCGGGCGCTACTCGCACTCCTATTCGGAATCGCTGCCGGACTTCGTGAAGCTCGCCGAGGCCTATGGCGCGGTCGGCATACGCTGCGAGAAGCCGGGCGATCTCGACGGCGCCATCCATGAAATGATCAGCGTCAACCGCCCCGTGCTGTTCGACTGCCTGGTCGACAAGATGGAAAACTGCCTGCCCATGATCCCGTCGGGCAAGCCGCATAACGAGATGATCCTGCCCGATCATCCCGAGGCGCTGGACGAGGCGATCAGCGAGGAAGGCAAGATGCTGGTGTGAGGCGGGTTCCGCCCGCCACCACGTCATGGCCAGGCCTGTCCCGGCCATCCAAGTCTTCGCCCAGCGCCGATCATCCTGGCGCGCATTGAAGTCGTGGATTCCCGGGCCAGGCCCGGGGATGACGGTCAACACGCTTGCCGACGACGCTTGCCGACAGCCTTAGCACCCCTTTTTCAGAGTTCCTCATGCCGCCCGTCAACGACCCCGTCGAACGCCACACCCTCTCCCTGCTGGTCGATAACGAGCCGGGCGTTCTCGCCCGCATCGTCGGCCTGTTCTCCGGGCGCGGCTACAACATCGACAGCCTGACCGTGTCCGAGGTCAGCCACGATTCCAAGCTCTCGCGCATCACCGTCGTCACCACCGGCGCGCCGCCGATCATCGAGCAGATCAAGAGCCAGCTCGACCGCCTGGTGCCGGTGCATCGCGTCATCGATCTCACCGTGGTGGGCAAGGCGGTGGAGCGTGAACTCGCCCTCATCAAGGTGCGCGGCAAGGGCGAGATTCGTCAGGAAGCGCTGCTGATCGCCGACAGCTTCCGTGCCCGCACGGTGGACACGACGCTGGAGAGCTTCGTTTTCGAGATCACCGGCAAGCCGGAGAAAATCGATCAGTTCGTCTCGCTGCTGGAGCCGCTCGGCCTCGTCGAGGTTTCCCGCACCGGCGTCGCCGCGATCGGCCGCGGCCCCGACGGGATGTGAGGACGCGGCGCGCGGCGGTACCCGCCGCGCCCGGTCGCGTCAGCCCGCGAAGCCGCCGGCGGCGAGGAAAGCCTGTTCCTCAGCCGTCATGTCGCGGCCGAGCACCGGGTTTCGATGCGGGAACCGGCCGAAATCGCGGATGATGTCGTGGTGAATGACGGCGTGATGAACGCCCTCTTCGTCGTTCGCCGCCTCGCACAGCGCGATGCAGCGCCGCTGGTCCGCCAGATCCTCGGAATGCATGTACGGCATGTAGAAGAAGCGGCGTTCCGGCAGGTCGTAGGCGCGGTCGAAGCCGCGCGCGATGGCGGCGTCGGCGATGGCGCGCGCCTGCGCGTCGGTAGCGAAAGCCCGTGGCGAGCCCCGGAACAGGTTGCGCGGGAACTGGTCGAGCAGCAGGATCAGCGCGTAGCACCCCGCCGCCGTCTCCTCCCAGCCGCGCAGCTCGCCCCGCGCGGCCGGCTCGTGCGCGGCAAGAAACTGCGTGCGGATGGCGGCATCGAACGCCTCGTCCTTGGCGAACCAGCGCGCGGGTCCGGCCTCCCGCCAGAAGGCGAGGACGGCGTCGGCGGTGGGCAGGCTCATCGCGGGTCTCCCTGTCGTTCTCCTTCCGATAGGGCCGTGCGGGGGTAAGAGTCGAGGCGTGGGTTCGAGTCCAGCCATGCACGCCGCGCAACGTTACACGCGGCGGTGCACGCACGCCGCGCTTGGCCGCGGCTCGCCAGCTGTGTGAATATGGTGCTTCGCGGGGCGCCCCGGGACGCCTCGCGGCGGCCTGAGCCGTGCTCCGTCCATGCGCGGCGGGAAGGCGACGAACGTGAGCGACAGTGCAGGCACGATGCCGGCGGCAGCGACCGGCAAACCGATCTGGCTCCAGGCGGCCCCGTTCATCTTCCTGCTGCTGTGGTCGGGCGGCTTCGCGGTCGCGAAGATCGGCATCCTGTACACCGGGCCGTTCACCTTGCTGGCCTGGCGTTACGGCATCGTGCTCGCCGTGTTGCTGCCGCTGCTGGCCTGGTTCCGTCCGCCGCTGCCGCGCCGCCCGCGTGTCTATCTCGACCTCACCGTGGTCGGTCTCTTCATTCAGGTGCTGTACTTCAACCTCAGCTATTTTGCCTTCAAGTTCGGCATCTCGGCGGGCGCGCTGGCGATCATCGTGTCGATGCAGCCGATCGTCGTCGGCCTCGCCGCGCCGGCCCTCGCGGGCGAGCGCGTCGGGATCCGGCGCTGGATCGGCCTGGTGCTCGGTCTCATCGGCGCCGGGCTGGTGATCGCCTCGCGCTCGGCGATCGAGGTGACCTCGCCGGGCGTGCTTCTGCTGGCCATCGGTGCCCTGCTCGCCATGTGCGGCGGGGCGCTTTATGAGAAGCGCTACGGCTCGCCGCAGCACCCGCTGGTGTCGAACACCGTGCAGTGCGCGGTCGGCTTCGTGTGCACGCTGCCGCTGGCGCTGCTGATGGAAGACGGCCATGTGATCTGGTCAGGGCCGTTGATCGCCTCGCTGGCCTATCTCGTCATCGGCAACTCGCTCGTCGCGATCTCGCTCTATCTCGCCATGATCCGCGCCGGCGAGGTGTCGAAGGTGTCGGCCCTGTTCTTTCTGGTGCCGCCCTGCTCGGCGCTCATCGCCTGGGCGCTGCTCGACGAGCAGCTCGGGCCCGCGGCCTGGGTCGGCATGGCGATCGCCGCCTCCGGCGTCGCCATCGCATCCGCCAACCGCGCGGGCTGGGTCGGCAAGATCAGCGGCAAGATCAGCGGCAAGCTGCTTCGGCGCTGAACCCGGCACTCCATCCCTCTGCGACAGGCGGGCGGCGTTTGCCGCTTGCGCGGGATGCGTCGCTCCTGTAGGAGAACCGTAACGTACGGTACGGATTTTTCCAGAGCGCCCGCCTTTCATGCCTTTGCCGCCCGACCCGCACAGCGAGAGCTTCACCCAGCGCCAGCAGGCCGTGCTGGACGCCGTGCTCGCGCTCATGGTGGAAGAGGGCGGAGACGTCACCATGACGGCGGTGGCGCGGCGCGCCTCCTGCTCCAAGGAAAGCCTCTACAAGTGGTTCGGCGACCGGGACGGGCTGCTGAGCGCCACCGTTCGCTGGCAGGCGTCCAAGGTGCGCGCCGGCAATTACGACCGCACCCGGCTCGATGTCTCGGCGCTGCGCGAGAGCCTCATCCGCTTTGCCGTGAACTGGCTCGGCGTGATCTCCAGCCCCACCTCCATTGCGCTGAACCGCTTCGCCATCGCACAGGCCGGGGCGCGCGATTCACGCCTCGGCGCCATCATGCTGGCCAATGGGCGCTTCGCCATTGGCGAGCGGCTGAAACCCCTTCTTGAGGCCGGCCGCGAGGCCGGGCTGATCGCGGTGGACGACACCGAGACCGCCTTTCGCAGTTTCATCGGCCTCGTCGGCCGCGACGTGCAGATCCGCCTGCTGCTCGGCGATGACAGCCTCGCCCTGTCCCCCGCCGGGGTCGAGCGCGACGCCGCCCGCGCCACCGACCAGTTCCTCACCCTCTATGGCACCGGGACCTCCCGGCCCGCCCGACCCGACGCGTGACACAGGAGAACCCCATGCGCGTTTATTACGACCGCGACGCCGATGTGAACCTGATCAAGGGCAAGAAGGTCGGCATCATTGGCTATGGCTCGCAGGGCCGCGCCCATGCGCTGAACCTCAAGGAGTCCGGCGTCAAGGAGATCGCCATCGGCCTGAAGCCCGGCTCGGCGACCGCCAAGAAGGTTGAGGCCGACGGGCTCAAGGTGATGAGCGTCGCCGAACTCGCCAAGTG